>WRBW01000031.1 GCA_009784345.1 Coriobacteriia bacterium
CTGCAAGGTAGCGGGATCGAGCTTTTCAAGGGGCAGAACGCTCTTTTGACCCAGCAAATCGGGAGCCGCCAAAAAATAGAGGTGCGTTGCATGATTGGTGATAAAGCTTGCATGTATCAGGAGCTGTCGCAGCAGGCGGGTACGCTCACTGACGCTTATACCCAGTGCGTTTTCAACGGCGATCAGGCCTGTCAGAACATGGTTGGGCGAGCAAATGCCGCAAATGCGGCTCACAATTAGGGCCAGGTCGTTAAAATGGCGACCACCAACGATTGATTCGAAAAAACGCGCAGGCTCGACTGCAGTCAGGGTGACTTCTTCGATGCCGCCACCTGCCTTGAGTTTGACCTCGACATTGCCGTGCCCCTCGATGCGGGCGATATGATGTATGTCAATCTGAGTCATTTCTCCAGACCTTTCTTAAGCTGAATCATGGTGCTCGTCGCCCGATCGCTGCTCCAAGTAATAGGAATTGTATACCCGCAATGCCGCATCAAATTCTTCGACGCTGCGGCCTGCTTTTCTGACGAATTCACGTGCCGCAGGCAGGTTGGCATCGATTGCTACGCCTCGACAGCCCGTGCAGGGACGGCCTTTTCCAATACACAGCGCACCGCAGCCTGTTTGAGTTACCAGACCCAGGCAGGGTGTTGCCGTTGTCGCTGCACCCTGCGCCTTTGCAGATGTCACTGCTATGCCTTGCATCAAATAGAAACAAGGCGCTTCGATAATCTTGCAGTAGGCGCACAGCGGCTCGCGCTCTGTCCTTTCGTTTACCCCTAGCAGGGCACCCTGCAGTATGTTCGAAAACTCTCCTGAATCAATGGGGCAACCGGGAATGGTGTAGTCAACATCTATGACGGCAGAGACCGGTCTGGGGACAAGGCGTGCATCTGCCACGGGCGTCGCGCCAGCCCCCTCTTGACCAGACGGATAGACCTCTTGCTGGGCCTGCTTTAGGCTCTCCTGGCTATCAATCATGCCCGGTACCCCACCAGTGCCCGCACAGGCACCAATGGTAATGATGGTTTTTGCGACACCGCGTACTTTTAGCAAGAACTGCTCATGTTCGGTCGTTGTCACGGCACCTTCGATGATGGCGATGTCAAAGTCATCAGGAAGATCTGCCGACAAAACCAGCTGCCAATACACTAGTTCAATTGTTTCAAGTGACTCTAATAACTGCGGAAAATTGCTCAAAGCCACCTGGCAGCCAAAATCACTGGCTAGCGACAAGACGGCGACACGCGGCTTAGGAGCAGCAGCAAACAAATGAGGGGTCATCTATATCGCCTCCTGCAGGTTAATGGCATCCCAGTAGCTAAAGACGGGCCCTTCAATGCAGGTGTACTGATGCCCGACGGCACAGTGGTTGCACATGCCGATGCCACATTTCATGCGACGTTCAATCGAGACAAAGATGCGGTCAACCTTGAGCTGCTTCTTGCGCATCTCTTCGACCACAAAGGGGTACATAACGGGAGGCCCGCAGATCACCCCAAAGGTATGTGCCGGCTCGATATCAAGGCGATCAAAGAGGCGGGTCACGAGGCCTACTTCCCCGTCCCAGGTGACATCAGGATTGACCGGATCAACAGCGTCGTCGACCGTCATAATCAGGTCGAAGTCTTCCCGATGCTTCCACATATCAAATTCGTGACGGAAAAGGATCTCTGAAGGGTTGCGTGCACCCAGTAAAATCGTAACTTTGCCAAAGTCATGACGCTCATCATGAATGTGATTAATAAGCGACTTCAGCGGTGCTATCCCAAGGCCGCCTGCAACCAGCAAGATGTCCTGACCGCGCATATCCTCAAAGGGAAAGCCGCGCCCAAAGGGGCCACGCAGCCCCACGACATCACCGCATTGCATGCGATGAATGGCAGCAGTCACCGTTCCCACCTCACGTATACAGAGCTCGATAAAGCCCTGCTTTGACGGGGCAGAAGAAATCGAAATAGGAGCCTCGCCCACGCCAAAAATGGACAACTCAACAAACTGTCCCGCGGTAAAGGTAAAGGCTTCGCGTACTTTCTCGTCAATGAGACGCAGTTCAAAAAGCTTCTCTTTTGGCGTCAGTTGCGTAATCGAAGTAATGCGTGCCGGCCAGGGGCGAAAAGGGTTTGCCCCCAACTGACGATAGGCGTTGGTTCTGTCCTGGAGGCTCAGGTTTATCTCGCTCATGTCATTGAGATAGTTCATGAGGCACCCCCACCCTTGAAGACCTCAACCCCGGCCGTGTCAGGCAGGTACTCTTTTTGCAGAGCCTCGATGACAGATCCGGGATTAATGCCCACCTTGCAGGCTTTGCCACAACGGCTACAACCAACGCAGAGCATCTTGCCCGTACGACTAAAGTTGCCGACAAACTTATGGAAAAAGCGGTAACGCACTCTCGAGGCGCGGGTCGGCCTAAAGTTGTGCCCATGGGCAACCTCGGCATGCTCGCTCTTAAGACAGGAATCCCAGATGCGGTGGCGCATTCCCGTCTTGCCGCCTGGGTCGACCTTGTCCCGAACATCAAAGCAATAGCAGCAGGGACACACACTGGCACAGGCTCCGCAGCTTAGGCAGTCATCCCCGATGCGCTCCCAGAGCTCTTCATCAAAGTACTTCGCGCCGTAGAGCAAAGGTAGCTGATCCATCTTTGGCATCGGCGCAAAAGCCTCTTTGAAGCGCTTGGTACGCTCCTGAAAATCGTTGATGTCTTCAGCGCTGGGCTCACAGCTGCGTACATAGCTGTCCATCAGTTCAGAAGCGGGAACGCTGCGGCAGGACACGAAATATCGATCACCGAGGTCTGTCAAAAAGAGGTCAAAGCCGCGGTGAATCTCATCTGCCCCAAAGGCCGCACAGAGGTGACCGGGCTCTGGCATGCAGCTGACGCCAATGATGAAGCTCGATTTGCGCGCCGTTTCATAATAAGGGTCAACGTAGTCACCCATAAAGATTTCATCCATCATCAGCACCGCATTAATATCGCAGGGATGCATGCCCAAAATCGCGCGCGTCCCTTGAGCAGGCTCGCTGTCATAGACATCCCCGGTGCTGCGATCAAAGCGAAAGAGGCGCTCATCAGCAGGAAGAAAATACTTGGTCGGAGGCAGGATGGTCGACGGATAGTTCAAACGAACCTCATCAACGGAAGAAAGCTTATCAAAAACAAAAGCAGGACCACGCTCTTGTGGCCCCACTACTTCGTCATAAGTCTCCTGCAGACCCGCAAACAAGTCTGCCAGCGCCCCCTTGGAAATTATCTTATAAATCATGTACTGGCTTCCCTTCTATCAGAGTCCCTCCACCAGTAGTGCTTATGTTTTGAGTGGCGGAGTGCGTCCATACCTGGACACACTCCCCATGGCTCAATAATCTAGCGTGCTCTCAATGTTCAGAATCAAGGAGTTCCGATTATTTGAAGCGCTAAGCGTACTAAGCTACGTGTCCGATTCAAATAATCCAGAGCGACGCCGAGTCTGGGCATTGAGTGTGCGTTTAAGCTGGGAAGAAAATCCCAATCTCACGAGCAGCTGACTCTGGTGAATCTGAGCCGTGCATCACATTTGCATCCAAGGTCAAGCCGAAGTCTCCGCGGATAGTTCCTGGTGCAGCCTCAGCTGGATTCGTGGCACCGAGAAGCTTGCGACAAACAGCGACGGCGTCTTCGCCAGCAACAACCATTTTTACGACCGGACCTGAAACGATGTAGGCAATCAGGCTGTCATAGAAGGGCTTGCCCTCGTGTTCTGCATAGTTTGCTGCTGCCTGCTCGAAGGTCAGCTGGGCGAGCTCCATGCGCTCGATTTTAAGTCCAGTATCCTCGAGACGGCTGACAATGCGTCCCATTTTTCCACCAGCAACGGCGTCTGGTTTAATCATCAAATATGTCTGTTCGTATGCCACCTTTAGTACGTCCTCTCAAATTGGTTGGTATTCCCGTTCTTGCGTTCAAATCTATCACTAGGGTGCTTCTGCGCCCAAGTCTACTCCTTCGTCCAGCGGCTGATCATCTGCTGGGTACTGGTCCGCGTTACCGGTATCGGCAACATCGTCGACCACGGCAGGATCTTCTACCACGGCTGCGGCATCATCTGCCGTCAGACTGTCATCGACCGGTGCTGGGTCTGCAGGTGTACTGTCGAGACCCTCCATGACGATGCTGTGAACTTTCCAACCGATGCCCTCGCGGGACAGCTGGAAGGTAAAGATGAATATCTCATCGCTTTCGGTGGTAATACTCGCCCGCACACTTGATGCTGATGCCCCTAAGGTCACGTCATCTATAGTAAAGCTTTGTGGGATGGGGACCACCACCATTTTGCTTTCAATGTCTTGTTGTGAGCCAAAAGTCCAGTATTCGGCAATTGAACGGCCTGCTGCATAGCTTTCAAGCAGGCGTGTGACGGTCGTGTCAGGGGACGGATAACCTTGCCCCGTAAAGTAAAGGGCTGCGCCACCGCCGCCAATACCTGCGACTAGGAGCACGACAATCAGCACCCACTTCAGCCAGTGAAAGCGTCCGCGTTCTTTTTTCAGCTGGTCGCGACCCTGCTGTGCCGCTTCTTTTTCCGAGAGTGAAAAGAAGCGTTCGACGTCTTCTGCGTTCCCTACTTTGACCTCGCGGCGTGGATAGAGCTCGTCACTGCTGGCATTGGCAGAGCTGACTTCGGCCGCAGTACCTTCTGCCGGATCATCAGCAAAGGATGATAGTCCGTCTTCTGCCTCTGCATCAAAGATGCCGGCAGGCTCTTCTTCAGGTGTAACTGCCTCGACAGCCTGGGTGGCTGCGGTCTGAGCGAGGTAGGCTTCGACTGGATCGACCAGTTCGTCTTCGTCGGCAAGGTCTTCGAGTTCCTGGTCAGACTCCGCCACGGCTGCCTCCATATCAAAGCGATGCTGAGCGTCAGCCAGAGTGCCCGAGGCAAGCTCTGATTCATGATAGTTGGGGTCTTGCTTTGCTTCTGTGAGCGCCTCGACCGTCTCTTTCCACATGCCGAGGCTGTGGTAGGCAACCCCAAGGTTTAGCAGTGCGCGCCCCTTGTTTTCGTAGTCGGGGCTTGCGAGAGCCGCCTGATAGGCCTCGATGGCTCCCTTTGCGTTGCCGCCTGCCATCATGGCAAGTCCCAGGTTCACCAGCGACTTTCCTGGCGTGGGGTTGTGGCCATCAAGGGCAGCATGCTTATAGGCGATGGCTGCGAGGTCAAACTTTTCTTGCTGCATGTAGGCCTGCGCCGTTCCCTGATAGTAACGGTAGGCTTCCTGTTTGTCGCCGAGCTCGAGCGCGGCTTCATAGTGCGCAATGGCTGAATCGTAGTCGCCGGTGCGGACATAGGCGTTAGCCAGATTGGCCTCGACGGCTCCCCGTCGCTTATAGGTATCATCGCGCAGGGCATGCTCAAAGACGACGGTCGCATCGCTGTAGCGCTTCAGGCGCATAAAGGAATTGCCCGCCATGTGATAGGCGAGCCCGTTTCCGACAGGCGTTCCCTTTTCTACGGCATCGAGGAAGAGTCGCGCGCTGCGACGATAGTCACCAGCATTATAGACTTCCTGTGCTTCACTAAATTTTTCTGTATTCACTATTGAGTCCCTTACCTGAGGATAGTTTTTGCCGAGCCGTGATGTGTTTTTGCCCTGCAAATCCATGCGCAGTCTGAACTGCCACTACTTGCTGTTTTATGGTATTTCGCACAACGCTCAATTGTACACTACGACTGCCTATTGTCAGTATAAGTGACACATAAAACACAGATGCGATTCAGGGGAGCGGCGCAATTTCGGCAGCTGTGCGCTACACCCTTTTAGGCAGGGCTCGTGTATACTAAATGTCTTGAACAACCGCGTATGAAGGGGTGATATATGAGTGGCATGAAAGACATCCGCAACGTCGCTTTAGTTGGACACGACGGTGCGGGCAAAACCTCACTGGCAGAAGCGCTTCTTTTCAGAAAGAAGGCAACGGACCGCTTAGGTTCAGTTGCAACGGGACAGTCCAACCTCGATTACGATCCTGATGAGGTCAATCGCTATACCATTAACCTGTCGACAGCTCCTGTCGAGCACAAGGGTAAGCGCATTAACTTTATCGATACCCCTGGATATGCAGATTTTATCGGAGACGCGGTCGCTGGCATGTATGCAGCAGAGATCGCTCTTTTTGTTGTTGATGCCGTCAGTGGTCCGCAGGTATTAACCGACCGTCTGTGGCGCATCGCAGAAGAAATGAAAATCCCGCGCGCCATCATTATTAATCAGCTGGACAAAGAGCGCGCTGACTTTAATGCGACGCTCGAAGCTATGCGTGCAAAATACGGCGACAATTTGGTGCCCGCACAAATCCCTATTGGCAAAGAAGCTGATTTTAATGGTGTCGTCAACATCATTCGCATGGAAGCTTACATGAGCAAAGACGGTGTCAAGGCAGAACGCACTGATATTCCTGAAGAACTGGCAGGTCAAGTCGAAGCGGCGCGTGAAGCGTTGTGCGACCGCACGGTTGAAGCTGACGAAGACCTGATGATGCAGTTTCTGGAAGGCGAGCGCATTGGTCAAGAAGACCTAGAGCGCCTGCTGGCACTGGCGATTGCGGGGCGCAACGTCGTGCCGGTCTTTGCAGGCTCAGCAACTAATCTGGTGGGCATCAGTGGGTTGCTCGATGAAATCGCAGCTTTCTTCCCCTATCCATCAAAGCATCCCGACTTCAAACTTGTGGGCGGCGGTAGCGCGAAATTCAATGAATACCCCGAGTTCACCGGACAGGTCTTCAAGACCCTATCTGACCCCTACGTGGGACGCCTGAGTTTTGTCAAAGTCATCAGTGGCGAGATAAGCCCCGGTTCAGACTTTATTAACAGCCGCACGGGCAAGAAGGAACGTGCGCCCCACATCCTGCGCATGGTGGGTAAAGAAAGCACGCCTGTTGGCGGTACCGTTTTGGCAGGCGACATCATTGTTATTCCTAAGCTCAATGACACCATGACTAACGACACCCTGTCGACAGCAGGCGACGTCACTTACGCAGACATGCCCCTGCCCGCACCGCAGTATCCCGTTGCCATTGCCGCAAAGACAAAGGCTGACGAAGACAAACTGGGCAGCGTGTTGCGTTCAGTCGTTGACGAAGACCCTTCACTAATCATGGATCGCAACGAAGAAACCCGTCAGACCGTAATTTACGGACTGGGTGACACCGCCATCGATGTTTTGCTGAATAAGTTGAAGACTCGCTACAACGTCGAGGCTGAACTGCTGCCCCTGCGTATCCCCTACCGCGAAACGATTCGCAAGACGGCACAGGCTCAGGGCAAGCACAAGAAGCAAAGTGGTGGCAGCGGACAGTTTGCTGACACCTGGATGCGCCTTGAGCCTAACCCTGGTGGTGGCTATGAATTCATCGATGAAATTGTCGGTGGGCGCGTCCCCCGTCAGTTCATCCCCGCCGTTGACAAGGGAATCCAAGAAACCATGGAGGCAGGCGTTATCGCAGGCTATCCCTTTGTGGACGTCAAAGCAGCCCTGTATGACGGTAGTTATCACAGCGTCGACTCGAACGAAATGGCTTTCCGAACTGCTGCTCGCATTGGCTTTAAGGCCGCGGCAGAAGCTGCTGATCCCGTTATCCTCGAACCCATGGCAGAGCTTGAAATCACCGTTCCCGAAGAGTACACCGGAGCCATCATGGGCGACCTGCCTACCCTGCGCGGTCGCGTCATGGGTATGGACGCCGCAGATCCGGGCTGGCAAACCATCAAGGCCCTAGCCCCCTACGCAGAAGTCGTCAATTACACGATTCAACTGCGCAGCCTGAGTGCAGGTACGGGTAGCTATACCATTAAGCTTGAAGGGTATGAGCAGGTACCGGGAGATTTGCAGAAGAAGATAATTGAAGCTGCGAACTCCGAGGATTAAAAGCACACCTGAGGTCCAGACTCTATGTCGTAGGCCATAACCTGAACGAACACGTAGCTTCAAGTACGCTTTTCGTTCAGAACATGACCTACTCCTCGATTCGGAACCTCAGGAGCACTTTTTAATAAAGCTGAGTTAAAAGAGGTCCTGCGGGACCTCTTTTTTCTTGCAAACTGTGAGTTATACGACACTCAGCGACGTCCTCGCGCGCTGGGCTTGCGCCATTATCTGCGCACTGCGGAGTGTCGCCGAGTACCGCATAACTCACAGCGTAATCAGCACTCAATCAGTCATCAATGAGTTGATTTCGTCTTTTGTTAAGGGGCGCCAGGTGCCTAGGGCGAGCTTACCCAGCTGCAAGGGACCGAACTGGGTGCGGTGGAGCTTTAGGACGGGATGGCCGACGGCTTCGCACATGCGGCGTACTTGGCGGTTGCGCCCCTCGCGGATTGACAGGGTCAGGACATGCCCGTCATAACTTACTTTTGCCGGAGCGGTCATGCCGTCATCAAGCATCACACCGTCCCTCAGCTTTTCAAGTGCCGCATCATCGAGCTTACCGCGCACCCTGACCTCGTAGGTCTTATAGTGCTCATATTTTGGATGGGTCAGGCGGTGTCCCAGTTCACCGTCAGTAGTAAAGAGCAGTAGTCCACTGGTGTCTAAATCAAGACGTCCGACAGGAAAGAGAGCAGGCTGCCCTGCATCTGCTACGAGCTGCGCTACCGTGGGGCGACCATGCGGGTCATCCATGGTGGTCAGCACGCCCGCAGGCTTGTTCAACATGATATATGTTGGGCTGCCTGCGGCAGATATGACTTTGCCATCGACCGTGATGACATCAAGGGTCGGGTCAACTTTTGTTCCCAGTTCGCGCACCACCTGACCGTTGACGCTGACGCGCCCTGTCGTCATGAGGTCTTCGCTGCCCCGCCTTGAGGCAACGCCGGCTCGAGACAGGAACTTTTGCAAGCGCATCGGAAAGTCCGCATGCGGGTGTTGCACAGAAGATCCTTCGCTTCGCTCAGGAAAGGGAGGTGGGTGCACTGGTGATGGATGTGGTGTAGAAGATCCTTCGCTTCGCTCAGGAAGGAGTTGGGGTGACACGGTTTGGGATGGGTCAGATTGATTTGTAAAGTGTCCTGAAGCCATACTTAGTCGACCAGGTTGATGTCATCATCTGCTTCATCGGGGATGTGGGGGGAATGGACGTACTCCGCCTCTTGAGCAAGGTCCTCTGCGCTCATTGTGTCCACGTCGATGCCGTCGATCTCTGGCAGGTCATCAGTTACGCCAAGCCTGCGCTTGATGCTTGCCTGAGTCTGCTCATCAGGGGCAAAGTCTTCCAAAGGCGGCAGGTCGTCGATTGACTTTAGGCCGAACTTTGTCAGGAAGGTCGTTGTGGTGCCGTAGAGAATCGCATTTCCCGCATGGGCATCGCGGCCTAGTTCGCGCACCAAGCCTTTTTCAATGAGCGAGCTGACTACCGATTCAGAGCTCACACCACGCACGGCGTTGATGCCGGCGCGCGTGACCGGCTGCTTATAGGCGATGACTGACAGGACTTCGAGGGCCGCCTGCGACAGCTTGCGCGTATCCCAGGACAGAACGTAGGCTTCTATCACGGGGGCGTAGGCGGGGTGCGTGTACATGCGCCAGCCACCGGCTACTTCACGCAGCTGGAAGCCGCGGTTTTCTTCCGTGTAGCTTTCGGCAAGGCTGCGCAGCGCCTCGTCGACTTCGACCAGGTCGCGGTCCAGAATCTTTGAAAGCTGGCCAGAGCTTACTGGTTCATCGCTGACAAAGAGCAGTGCTTCGAGGGCTCCGCGCAGCGTATCGTCTTGTGTCGTCTCTTCATTAGTTGTAGTCATCGAAATCCTCTAAATCTTCTGGGTTCACGCCACGCTTTTGCGCCTCTCGCCGGCTGAGGCGTCGAATAATCATCTGGTCTTCGGGGCTGTCCTGGGTGATGTCAAGCGCACCGTGTTTGTACAGCTCAAGTATCGCCAGGAAGGTCACGACGATGACCTCGGGGCTCGCGTTTTCGCCAATGAGCTCATTGAAGTCGAGCTTTTTGTTCTTGCGCAGCATCGTGCGCACACCCTCTGCGTATTCTGTCAGTGAAATGGGAACGCTTGCGATGTGCTCTGCCTCGAGCAGGAAGGTTTCCTTGCGGTATTCCAGTTCGGCACAAATCAGCGCGAGGCTGTGCAGACTCACGCCTTCGAGGTAGTCTGGCAGCGGCTTTAAGAACTCGGGTTCGAGTCCTGCCTGGCGCGGATGCATGTGACCTTCGATTTCAGCACGGGTCTCGAGGGCTGCCGCCAGATTCTTATACTGTTTATAGGCAATGAGGCGCGCAACCAAGACGTCACGCATCTCGCCGGGGCTTAAGTCGTCGAGCTCATCGCCCACATAGTGGTCCTCTTTGGGCAGCAGGGCCTGTGCCTTTATTTGCAGCAAGGTCGCCGACAGCAGCAGGAATTCGCTTGCTACCTCGAGGTCGAGCTCTTGCATGTGCTCGATGTGAGCAATGTACTGGTCAGTAACCTCTGACACCGAAATCGCCCCAACATCGAGCTTTTGGCGCGAGACCAGATGCAGCAAGAGGTCAAAAGGGCCCTGAAAATAGTCTGTCTGTATGTGATGCTTTGGCACTTAGGCAAGTCCCACCAAAGAGCGGCAGCGTTCGATAGTGGCTTGCGCTATGGGTCTGGCCTTTGCAGCACCCGCCTCGAGCACTTCGCGTGCGAATCCGGGACGCTGGTCAAGCTCCACCCTCTTTGCTTGAAAATCTGCGAGGTAGGTGATGAGGTCTTCTGCGAACTCTTTCTTATGAGGAACGCAGCCACAGCTCGCGTTGCGGCAGCATTCTTCCCAGGTCTCGATAGCTGTTGGGTCGCCCACCAGTTTGTGAACCTGATGCAGGACACAGATGTCAGGGTCGCCGGGGTCAGAAAGCTGCATGCGGGCGGGGTCTGTCATAAAGCCCATAGCTTTTTTGCGGATCTCATCAGGGCTGTCGCTGATAAATATCGCGTTGCCGTAGCTCTTGCTCATCTTGCGACCGTCAGAGCCAGGAACGCGAGCACCTGCGTCCTTGTCGCCCGATTTGGCAAGCAGTGCCTTGGGTTCAACCAGGCCGCGTTTGCCCGCATCATAGGTGTTGTTGAAGCGGCGCACGATTTCGCGACCTAGTTCAATGTGCGGCAGCTGATCTTCGCCAACGGGCACGAGATTAGCCTCCATGATGACGATGTCTGCGGTCTGCAGGGCAGGATAGGTAAAGAAGCCGACGTTCGACAGGTCTTTGTCGCTGATTTGCTGTTGCTGCTCTTTGTAGGACGGCGTGCGCTCGAGCCAAGACATGGGGGTCACCATGTTGAAGTACAGCAGGAGCTCTGCGACTTCCGGGATGTCGCTTTGGCGATAGATGACGCAGCGCTCTGGGTCGAGGCCTGCAGCCACCCAGTCAAGCACCATTTCTTCGGTATAGCGGGCAATGTCTGCGGGGTTTTGCCACTCGCTGGTCAGCGCATGCCAGTCTGCGACGAAATAAAAGGCGTCGTACTGGTCTTGCAGGGCAAGCATATTTTGCAGGTTGCCAAACCAGTGACCTAGATGCAGCTTGCCCGTTGGGCGGTAGCCCGTTAACACACGTTCTTTCATAAGTTTATCCTCTTCAAGCTTTCAGGTATTTAGATAGGTTAGGTGCGTGCCTGATCCATCAGGTGGTGCCAAAGATGCGGTCTCCAGCATCGCCCAGCCCCGGCACGATGTAGCCGACGTTATTAACGTATTCGTCCAAAACAGCAGCAAAGATATCGACATCAGGGTGCTCTTGCTCGATTTTTTCCACGCCTTCTGGGGCAGCCACCATGACCAGAAGCTTAATCTTTTTCGCCCCAGCCTTTTTCAGTTGCGCGATGGCGGCACTCGCACTGCCACCTGTGGCAAGCATCGGGTCAAGCACACAGGCAATGGTGTTTTCCAGAC
This sequence comes from Coriobacteriia bacterium, assembly GCA_009784345.1. Lineage (GTDB taxonomy): Bacteria > Actinomycetota > Coriobacteriia > WRKU01 > WQUG01 > WRBW01. Next base: position 11,902 of record WRBW01000031.1, read on the forward strand.
CGCGAGGAGTCTTAAAGTAATAGCTACTAGGCTCAAGCGTTTCTTCGTTGCGCTCAAGACCGATGTGGCCAAACTTTGCATTAGGCATCACGGCCAAGACACCGTCCATCATGCCTAGCCCTGCACGCAAAATAGGCACGAAAACAAAGCTGTCGCTGTCCACCAACTGACCACGCGTGCGACCCATGGGAGTCGTCACCACCGTTGGCACGGTCGGTGCGTCAAACAAAGCTTCATAGGCAAGCATCATCGAGATTTCATTAGTGAGCTCACGAAAGTCCTTCGTCGATGTGCCCACGCTGCGCAACAACGCTAACTTATGGTCAAGCAAGGGATGACTCAAAATATTTGTGCTCAAGATTCGCCTCCTGATAGCGGCCTAATTCAACATCACTATTCTATATGAATACGCAGGCTCAAGGGGGCATTTGCCGCCAGACAGGCAAGGTGATGTCGAGTCCGCGATTTGGTGCAAGACCAGCCATAGCGTATGATAGGTGGCGCAAAATACTAATCCGCGCACATTATGGAGCCTCAATGACCCTGACAGCACAAACGGTAAGCAAAACATTTCCTGACCTGCCACAGGTCAAGCACTTGCTCGAGACACAGTTTCCCAAAGATGAGCAGATCCCTCTGCGCCTGCTGCTGGCGCGCGCCAAAAAGGACAATGTTTACTTCAAGGCCTACTATGATGCCCAGCAGCTGATTGGCTTTGTGTACTACATCGTCTGGCAAGACATGACCTACGGTCTTTTCCTCGCCGTTGACCCCAGTGCCCAATCAAAGGGCTATGGCGCACAAATCCTCCAGTCGATTCGCACGCTCTATCCCGACAATCGCTTTGTCCTCAACATCGAGACGCTTGACGAGCATGCCAGCAACTATGAGCAACGCATCCGCAGGCGCGCCTTCTACCTGCGCCTGGGGGCAGAACCCACCGGCTTTATCGTGCGCGAAGCAGGCGTCGATTACGAATGCCTTACCATTGGCGGCAGCATAAGTGCCGAAGAGTTCAAAGCCATTACCCGTCAGTTTTATGGACCCCTCCTCTACCTCTTTGCAAAACCAAAAATCCGCCCCGCTGAATAAAGCACTTAATTAGAAAGGAGGAGTTTGACCAGTGGTCAGACTCCTCCGATAGTTAATTCTTTTGAGCTAAAACTAAAACATTACTGATTTTTAGCCTTCGATGGCGACATCTTTCATCGCGTCGAGCTCGGCCTCGATTTCATCATTGCCGCGCGTTGCCTTGCGGTGGTTGTAGTAAACCATGCCGATGGCCATGACGATGGCAAAGAAGCCGAGGTAGAACAGTGCGGCTCCTGACTGTGTGTAGAACACGGCGTAGATCAGGAAGCTGGCGCCTGCGGTTGCCACAGCGGGTGCGACGAAGCGGTTAAACCAGTGCAGGTCTGTTTGCTTAATCATCGTCATGATAAAGACGGGAATCAGGAAGCTGTTCAAGGTGATGGGTACGAGTCCTGCGATGTCAAAGATCGATACCTTGCCGCCGCTGATGCTTCCAAAGAACTCGCCGTACCAGCCGGTGAAGTTTGCACCGTAGATGACAATCCAAGTGGCGACGGCCAGCAGGAAGAAAATCGCCGAGTTATTGGGCATGTTGGTTACACGGTCAACCTGGCTGAACAGATCAGGGTTGAAGCCCTTGCGCTTTGTTGCCAGTGCGTAGAAGGTCTTTTGACCACCAATCATCAGACCATTGAGCGTACCCAGGCAGCTGATGATGACAAAGACGAAGAGCGCAGTACCGGCGAACTCGGTGAAGCGTGCCTGGAAGGCGTTGATGACGCCGCCAGCACCAGCAATGTCTGCCAGCGGGGCTGCACTAAAGATACCCACAAAGTAGGACACGTAGATGGCGATGATGACGAGCATACCGCCTACCAGTGCGATGGGCAGATTGCGCTTTGGATTTTTGACTTCAGATGCGATATTGAGGACTGCTTCCCAACCGATGTAGGCAAAAATGGTCGCTACCAGAGCCACAAAGAAGGGGTTTGATGCCAGATATCCTGCAGCTTCTGGAACGTAGTCAGAAACATAGCGGATGTTTTCAAGCGTGGTGCCATTGACCAGACCCATGATCGTACCAACAACACCCATCAAGATCAGGGGGATTACCTTCAGAACGGCACAGGAGATGTGAAAGCGCGCTGCCAGCTTAGGGCTGAGCGTTGTCATAGCAAAGACCGCTACCAGATAGAACAGTGCCAGCATGTAGGTGTAGCCACTAAAGCCGGCATTAAAGCCTTCGACCCCTTCGCCCCAGCCAAACAAAATGACCGTAAAGCGGGCAGACACCCAGGCAAGGATACCCGTCAGCGAGGGGAAGAAAATAGTAGCCAAAAACCAACCGAAAGCATAGCCGTAGCGCTGTCCCACGAGGTGCTCAGAAAGGCCGACCAGACCGGCTTGTTCGGGGTTGCGAACCGCAAGCGAGGCAAAAACATAGGCGATAGTAAGGGTGATAAGACCACCGATAACCCACGCTGCGACACCTGTCCACATATCACTACCCACCGTAGCAAGAATCACTTCGTTACGAAAAAAGATTCCACTACCAATGACGGTACCGGTGACCATTGCAAAGGTCATCAGCAAGCCGTACTTGCGTTGAAGCTGATTAGCCGTATCCATAAAAACACCTTCCTGACATCGTTAACGCACTATAGATAACGAAAACTGTTCATTAAAAAAGCTCCGGTTCTTCCGGAGCCTCGACTTTCGTTTAGTCTTTGCTAGCTTAGCTGCTAGGCTCCATGCGATATTGCTCGACGTTCAGCACGACGAGACTAATAAGCACGAGCACGAGACCAGCAACAGAACGCATTGCTGCTTGGACCAAACGGTGATATGTCGTAATGGCGGCTTTCATTGCGATAAAGGATATAGCACAAAAAAGGGGCTTCACAAAATGCTTACAAAACTTTAGCTTCCTAAAGCGGTAAACGGCTTGGTAACAGCTTTGGAGGGTTTCACAACATGGCGGAGCACGTCCATACCAGCCCTGCCGTCCCGCCCCGACACAGAGTCTCACTAATGTCATTGCGGCTTTGAGCCGCTTTCAGCCATTTAGCGTGTTCACTTCTTTGGGGTCGAGGTCACCCCGACAGTTAAAATGACCTCCTAGAACAATCTCGAAAAAGATCTAGGAGGTCACGTATGAAGAGTAGCAGATTCGACGCAATGGTGGA
>WRBW01000032.1 GCA_009784345.1 Coriobacteriia bacterium
CTTTTTGTCGTGCGTGCAAAAGTCTTCTGGCTCATGGCGACGCGTAGTGACTACGCGAGCTATGAGGCGGGAGGCTTTGGTGCGTGCGACAGAATGTCTGGTGGGCCATGAAGGGGTCGAACCTTCGACCTTCGGATTAAGAGTCCGCTGCTCTGCCAGCTGAGCTAATGGCCCACGTTTCAACAAGTGAAAAGTGATAAAGGTGCGCTTATGCGACGGGTTTTCCCACACCGCTTAAGCGCGCCCATTATTATAGGTTATACGGTTCCCTCTGTCCAACTACCTAGGTATTTTTCTTGCTGTGCCGTCAAAACATCGATGGCAACACCCATGGACTCAAGCTTCAGACGTGCAATGTCATCATCAATTGCGCGGGGCATGTCGATGACTTCAGCCTCGAGGCTGTCACGATTGGCAAGCATCCATTCTGCAGCCAAGGCCTGGTTGGCAAAGCTCATGTCCATAACGCTTGCAGGGTGACCTTCTGCGCAGGCGAGGTTTACCAGTCGACCGTCGGCAAGCAGGTAAATCGTGCGGCCGTCGGCAAGGACGAACTCCTCCACCAAGGGCTTAACGGTACGCTGCGAAACCGCATTATCGCGCAACCAGGGAATATTGATCTCGACATTAAAATGCCCGCTGTTACAGACAATGGCGCCATCCTTCAGGTTGGCGTACATGGGCTCATCAATAACATTAATGTTGCCGGTGACGGTAATCCAGACGTCAGCTTCGCGGGCAGCCTCTGCTGCGGGCATGACGCGGTGACCATCCATGACAGCTTCAAGTGCCTTCAGGGGGTCGATTTCACACACGATGACGGAGGCCCCGATGCCTTCTGCGCGCATGGCAGCACCTTTGCCGCACCAGCCGTATCCTGAAACAACAACCGTGCGACCTGCGAGCAGGCGGTTCGTTGCACGCACGATGCCGTCGATGGTTGATTGTCCTGTGCCGTAGCGGTTGTCAAACATATGCTTCGTATTAGCATCGTTGACCGCAACGATGGGATATTTCAGGGCACCATCAGCAGCCATGGCCTTCAGGCGGATAACACCAGTGGTCGTTTCTTCGGTACCACCAATGATGTGCTCGAGCTTTTCAGGGAACTCGCTGTGTACGCGACTTACGACGTCGCAGCCATCGTCCATGACAATCTGAGGATTAGTGTCAATAACGCTGTCAATGTGGCGATAGTAGCCTTCCGTGTCGATACCCTTGATGGCAAAGACAGGAATTTCGTAGTATTTCACCAAAGCCGCGGCGACATCGTCTTGAGTCGACAGCAGGTTTGACGCACACAGGGCAACCTCGGCACCGCCGGCTTTCAAGGCTATCATCAAGTTCGCGGTCTCTGTCGTGACGTGCATGCAGGCACCGACGCGAATACCCGCAAAGGGCTTTTCTGCCGCGTATCGCTTGCCGATTTCAGTGATGACGGGCATGTCTTTTGCAGCCCATTCGATGCGGTCCTTGCCAGCTTCAGCAAGAGCAATGTCTAAGATGTCGTAGTTCACGTATGTACTCCCTATTGATTGAAACGAATGGACTCGTGTCCAGCTGACTATTATAGGCGCAAAGCCACGCCCCGTCCAAGGGCAGTGGTAGAATTGCACTACTGACGAGTTCACGCAGAAAGCGAGGAAGCACATGAAAATTGGCAGCAAGCTGACTTTCACCCTAGTAACTGCCCTCTTTCTATCACTGGCAGTCCTGCCTTTAAGCAGTGCAACACCCGCCTTTTTTGGGCCGGTAGCCGCACCGCTCGCAAGCATTGCCGGCGCCGCAGAAGCAGATCCCGCGTCACCTGATGATGCGGAAGGTCGCATTGCGCCTGGCTTTAATGACACGGGCGACGAACGTCTGCGCGTCGAACCAGAAACAGACCTCGGAGTCTTTGACGACACCGGGGATGCCTATCAAGACTATGAGGACATCGATTCGGAATTCGATGGCACCTTTGACGAAACGCTCGCTGACGGCGAGATTGGCATCATTGGCATCGCCGACGACATTGGAACAGACAGCACTGCCAGCACCCTGATTCCGATTGCAGTAGTCGTTGTAGCCCTGATAGCTGCAGGAATTGCCGCCTTCTTTATCGCGACAAAGAAGCCTAAGCCTACGGTCTAAGGCAAGCCAGCAAAAAGCGGTTAGAGCAATTATGCGAGGGAGTGTGTCCATTCACGGGCACACTCTTTTTTTGCGCTCATGTCTGCAGGATTGGACGCACTCCCCCGCTTGAAGACTACTGTGTACTGGGCGCGGCTAGTGGAGGGGCTGACGCGGAATGACGAGAACTGCCTGCATAAAGACACCGGGGTCGCCAAATATCAGGTCTTGGTCGCGGGTAGCAAGGGTCGAGAAGACGCAGGCGCTCATGTCGATGGCTCCCGATTCGACGGCGGGGATGATGTCATCATAGAGCATTTGCTGGACTTCGAGCCCCATGCCCTGATCGAGGGCGAATCTGCTGGCGGCTTCGATGCCAAAGCCAATCATGTGACCCTGATCGTCGAGGTAGGAAAGCGGTGGATAGCTGCCCGTGTCTGCAACCTTGAGGACTCCCTTTGTGGACGGGAAGTCGAAGCTAGGAATCTCTTCACCGCGGGGCTGATTGCCGTGCAGCCAGCGGTTTACCATTTCGTTCCAGGTGCCGTCTGCAACCGCTTGCTGGTACCAGCTGTTATAGGCATCGCGTAGCTCGCTGTCATGAAAGATGGGTCCTGATTCATTGATGAAGACATCTGCCGGAATGGCTAGGTAGGAAAAGCTAGAACTGCGCTCGCTGCGCAGGAGCTGGCGCACAAAACCGCCGCTTGCTAGGACGGCGTCGCTTTCGCCGGCAAGCATGGCGTCAAGGGCTTCGTCGATGGTGGCGTATTCAGGCGTGCTTTCGGCATTGAAGATTTCGCTGGCCACCTGGGCGTAGACGTCTCCGGCTTCAGAGCCAATGCGCGCATTGCTGTTTACAAAATCGAGATAGGACGACACGGTCCTGAAATCGCGCTGACTGTTGTGGCGCGTGGGGGTGCAGGATGCGAGTCCGCCCACCAAGAGAAACACCATCGTGAAGGCAATGAGCTTATGTTTGTTCACGCGTGCCTTCCCTCCCCCGAGCTAGGCGGTAATGGTTCATAGCGGTGATTCAAATCTACTACACAAAAAATCCTTATTATCATCATACACTAAAAACGGCAGGGCGTGAAACATGGCATGATGAACAAGTCATCATGCCATGTTACCTAGCGTCAAGTTAGACTTCGACGAAAAGCTAAGCCTGTGGTGGGAATGCCACCTTCAGTGCGCTGTCGAGGTCTGCAATCAGGTCGCTAATGTCTTCGATACCGACGCTCAGGCGAATCATCGTGGGGCTCACACCAGCCTCGATCATCTGCTCATCACTGAGCTGGCGATGTGTCGTAGAGGCAGGATGCAGCACACAGGTGCGTGCGTCAGCCACATGGGTTGCGATTCTGGCAACACGCAGGGCGTCTAAGAACTTCACGGCGTCCTCGCGCGTTCCCTCGAGATCAAAGGAAATGACACCACTGCCTGCTGGTGAATCAAAGTATTTTGCGGCACGCTCGTGCTGTGAATCTGACACCAGACCGGGGAAGTAGACCTGTGCGACATTGCCGTTGTTTTGCAGCCATTCTGCAATCGTTTGAGCATTGTCGAGGTGACGCTGCATACGTACATGCAGGGATTCAATATTCATTCCCAGGATGAAGGCGTTTTGCGGGGTAGTTATAGCCCCCAGATCCCTCATCAGATGCGTGATCAGACGCGTGATGTAGCAGGCCTTCTGTCCAAACTGTTCGGCGAAAACCAGACCGTGATAAGAGGAATCGGGTCTTGTCAGACCGGGGAACTTGTCACCCTGTCCCAACCAGTCAAAGTTACCAGCATCGATGATGGCACCACCTAAAGCAGCCGCGTGACCATCCAGGTACTTTGTTGTTGAGTGAACAACGATGTCTGCACCGTGCTCTATCGGACGGCAGTTATAAGGTGTCGGAAAAGTATTGTCGACAATCAGCGGTACGCCAGCAAAGCCAGCCAGGGCGGCGAACTTTTCAATGTCGAGGACGTTGAGCGCTGGGTTTGACAGGGTTTCTCCGAAGATAGCCTTGGTATTTGGCTTTATGGCTGCCTTGAGCTCGTCAAGGTCTGCTTCAGCGTCTACAAAGGTCACCTCGATACCCATCATGGGCAGCGTCACCGCAAAGAGGTTGTAGGTTCCGCCGTAAATCTGCGAGGTCGCAATGAGGTGGTCGCCTGCCTGACAGATATTGAAGACCGCAAAAAAGCTTGCTGTCTGACCGCTTGCTGTCAGTACGGCGGCAGCACCACCTTCAAGTGCGGCAAGGCGCGACGCAACAGCATCACTGGTGGGATTCGAGATTCTGCTATAGAAAGGACTGGCAGCCTCGAGGTCGAATATCATAGCCATGTGCTCGCTGGAATCAAAATACCAGGTGGTATTTTGATAGATAGGAATCTGGCGTGGGTCGCCATTTCCCGGCTCATAGCCAGCTTGCAGACAGCGTGTGTTGAACTCCATGGTGCTTGCTCCTTCTACGTTCGTTTCTTGTGTCAAATCGACTCTTCTTGTGGTACCAGATGTAGTACCAGCCACATAGTATAGCGGAAAAATCAAGGAAAATATTTCATGTAACAAGTTGTTACATATTTTCTTCAGGTAGAATGAGGTTATGAGTGCGCAGCTGAAATATCCCGTACCCAAAAGTGACGAAGAGCTGCTGCGACAATGTCGTGTCGATGTTTTTCGCGGTTCTGGTCCTGGTGGGCAAGGTGTCAACACGGCAGACAGTGCCGTGCGCCTGGTGCATGAACCCAGCGGCATAACCATTGTGGCCCGCACAGAACGCAGCCAGCTCATGAACAAGCGTGCTGCGCTCAAACGCCTGCGCTACCAACTGGCAGCGGCAAACTATGTCGCACCAAAGCGTATAGCCACGCGACCCAGCAAGTCAGCAGACAGACGCAGGCTTGAAGCAAAGAAGCGCACTAGTGATAAGAAGAAATCACGCAAGTGGACCGAAGACTAAGGCCCCGAAGGAGCTCACTATGACAGATCCTGAAAACTTCGAATACCCCAACCCGCAGATGAGCCTAGTGCTGAGGCATTTCTACGATGACAACACCGATGTCCTGGACCGTGCTGGTCATGAGTTCTTTAGCTATGTGCAAGCCATGCAAGAACGGGTGCCCCAGGATAAAATCGAGCAGCTCTTTAATGAATGGTTTGTCTACGACTTCAAGCTTAAGACGGGCAAGACACCGCTCGAGACCTATCTCTATCGCAATCCTGATGAGCTTGATGAGCGCGAGCTCGACCTCATGCAGCAGGCAGGCGACAGCCAGTTCACCAGTTATTTTTGGATAGAAGACGTAGACAGCGCTACGCAGACCTTGACCCTGCGTGAGTGTGACAATGCCGTCATCTACAAAGTGCGCGATGCGACGGCATCACAAATGATCGAGGGCGGTGCGGGACTGGTCGCGATTCGCATGATTCAGATTGACAACGAATGGTATTTTGCTAGCGACCCCATATCCTTCATGCCCGTGCCGGCTCTGGGGCAAGACGGGCATAACCGCCCCTTCATTGATGTGGTCAAAATGCACTACGGCATGCCCGCAGGTATGGAGGCAGCAGATGACATGCCTGAAGAATTAGAACAGGTCATTGATGAGCTTGACCATCTATTGGGGCTTGATATGCTGGGCGATGAAGGTGACGGCTTTGGCACACCCCCACCCCCGCACCAAAACTAATTGGGTTTTAAGACTAATTAGATATTACTTCTAGTCCGCGCATATAGGGACGCAGGACTGTTGGAACGGTCACCGAACCGTCTGCATTCTGATAGTTTTCAATAATCGCAGCGATTGTGCGTTCGATGGCAAGACCGCTGCCATTGAGGGTATGCACGTGGCGTGAGCCCTTGAAGTTTTCAGGGTCGCGATACTTCAAGTTGGCACGACGTGCCTGAAAGTCCACACAGTTCGAACAGCTCGACACCTCTTTGTAATCGCCATAACTAGGGAGCCACAGCTCGAGATCAAAGGTCTTTGCAGCTCCAAAGCCCAGGTCGCCTGTACAGAGCTCGATACGGCGGTAGGGTATTTCCAGCAGCTCGAGTATTTTTTCTGCTTGCAGGGTCATGGCTTCGAGCTCATCAAAGCTGGTATCGGGCGTTGTGAACTTGACCATTTCAACTTTGTTGAACTGATGGACGCGAATCATGCCGCGGGTATCGCGGCCGGCACTACCTGCTTCTTCACGAAAACAGGGCGTGTAGGCCGTATAGCGACGAGGCAAGCTCGCAGCCTCCAGCACTTCATCGCGGTGCAAGTTCGTCATGGTGACCTCAGCCGTTGGTGTCAAATAGAGCTGACCTGCCGTAACGCCGCCTTCGAGGGCATTGCCGTCGCTTTCGGTTTTGGTGCGGTACAGGTCATCTTCAAATTTGGGCAACTGGCCTGTTCCAAAAAGGGTCTCGGTATTAGCAAGTACTGGTAGCCACCATTCTTTGAAGCCGGCATCAAGATGCTGGTCGACCATAAAGTTTATGAGCCCGCGCATCAGGGCAGCGCCAGCACCACCCAGTACGTAAAAGCGGCTCTCTGCCAGCTTAACCCCGCGTTCGAAATCGACGATGCCCAGGGCAGGACCCAGATCCCAGTGAGCAGCAGGCTCAAAACCCTCTGCCGCAAAGTCGCGCGCTGTCCCCCACCTTTTGACTTCGGGATTATCGTCTTCAGTAGCGCCAACAGGCACGCTGGCATCAGGCAGGTTTTCTGCCGTGACCAGCAACCAGCGCACCTGCGCATCAAGCTCATCACGACGGGCATCAAGGGTCGCAATTTCTTCTTTGATGCCGGCAACTTCTGCTTTTGCGGCTTCAGCTTCGTCGCGTTTGCCTTGCTGCATTAAGGCACCAATCTGTTTTGAAGCTGCATTGCGGCGCGCTTGCAGACCCTCAACCGTGGGGATAATTGCACGGCGTGCTTCGTCCAGCGCTAGGAATTCGTCAACGCTCCAACTTGATCCCCGTGAAGACATGGCAGCGCGCACAGCATCAGGGTTTTCGCGAACAAATTTTGCATCAAGCATGGACGTACTCCTCTAATGGACTCGGGTCTTGATTTCAGTGATGCAATTTTATCACTGCACTTCGTTCACCCCTACAAAGAACAAGGTCAAGGGCGAGATGACAATTACACTGAGTGCTCCAGACGTTCAGAATCAAGGAGGATGACATGTTCCTTGAAGGAGCGTACTTGAAGCTACGTGACTGAAAAGGGTTATGTCATCCGACGCTGAGTCTGGACGTCTGGTGCACTCAGCAGTTCGTCGATGGCAATGGCGGCAGACTTACCCGCCCCCATCGCTTCAATAACCGTAGCCGACCCCGTTACAATGTCGCCACCGGCAAAAATGCGCGGATTCGAGGTCTGCCCGTCTTCGCCAACACTGAGGTAACCCCACTGGTTGATGTCGACATCTGCTACTTCACGCAGGTGCGGATTCGCAAGCGTTCCAATGGCACTGACGACCGTGTCTGCGGGATGGACGTACTCCTCGCCTTCCACAGGGATGGGGCGGCGGCGACCAGAGGCGTCAGCGCGACCCAGCTCCATCTTTTGCAGGCGCAGGCCCGTCACCCAGCCGTCCTGGCCGACGACTTCGAGCGGGGAAGCCAGTTCGACCAGCTTGACGCCTTCTTCGATGGCGTGCTCGACTTCTTCGATGCGGGCAGGCATTTCTGCCTGCGTGCGGCGATAGGCTAAGGTGACCTCTTCGGCACCCAGGCGCAGTGCCGTGCGGGCAGCGTCCATGGCGACGTTTCCGCCACCTATGACGACGACCTGGCGACCACGCTGGACAGGGGTGTCCCAGCGGGGGAACTCGTAGGCATGCATGAGGTTTACGCGGGTCAGGAACTCATTGGCAGAATAGACGCCATTGAGGTTTTCGCCCGGGATGTCCATGAACTTTGGAAGACCGGCGCCGACACCAATGAAGACGGCATTAAAGCCTTCGTCGAGCAGTTCTTCGCAGCTGGCGACCGTACCGATGGGTGCGTTCATGTGGAAGGTTACGCGCGCTTGGCGCAGGGCTTCGACTTCGTCTTCGAGGATGTAGTTCGGCAAGCGGAACTCAGGGATGCCGTAGGCCAGTACCCCACCGGGGCTGTGCAGCGCCTCGAAGACTTCGACGTAGTAGCCGCGCAGGGATAGCTCGCCTGCTGCTGCAAGTCCCGCAGGTCCCGAACCTATGACGGCAATGCGTTTGTGCTTGCAGGGCGCAAGCCTGGTCTTGTTGCGCTCTTCTTCAGGGCGTTGGCGATCCCAGTCTGCAAGGAAGCGCTCGAGTCTTCCGATGGCAACAGGTTCACCACGGCGGGCAAGTACGCAGGTGGCCTCGCACTGTGATTCTTGCGGGCAGACACGGCCGCAAACGGCGGGAAGGGCATTGCGCTCTTTCAGGATTGCGACGGCTTCTGGCAGGTCGTTGTCGATAATCGCACTGATGAAATCATGGATGCGGACTTCTACGGGGCAACCTGCCTCGCAGGGGGCGTTTTTGCATTGCAGACAGCGCTCTGCTTCAGCGCGTGCCTGTTCGAGAGTATAGCCCAAGGCGACTTCCTGAAAATTGCTGATGCGCTCTTCAGCTGGCTGGTTTGCCATGGCATGGCGCGGTTCACGCGAGGGCCTGCGGCGCGTCGGAATGGCGGAAGGTGTGACCGGAAGGGTCTTTGGCAGTTCGCTGTTGCTGGTTTGGACGCACTCCGCCTGCTTATCTGAATTTAACTGTGTCATGTGGCCCAGCCCCCTTTCTTGAAGCCGCGCGCCCACAGTGAGCTTTCGTCAAAGCAGTCGCAGTTTTCATGTTCGCGCTCTTGCACATGGCGCTGATGGGCGGCGTGGGATTCGCGCTCGTCATCAATGTAGGAGCGCTGGCGGCTCATGAGTTCTGCCCAGTCGACGCTGGCGGCAGAAAAGTCAGGCCCGTCCACGCAGGCAAACTTTGTGGCGCCGTCAATGCTGACGCGGCAGGCGCCGCACATGCCGGTGCCATCAATCATCAGGGGGTTTAAGCTGACGGTTGCAGGGACTCCTGCATCGAGGGCGGTTCCTGCGGCGAACTTCATCATGATGGCGGGGCCGACGATAATCGCATGGCTGACGCTGCGTGAGCTGCAGAGTTCTTTGAGCGGTGCGGTGACAAGCCCCTTGCTGCCGGCGGAGCCATCATCAGTCATGATGCTCAAACTGGCAAGTGGCAGAGCACGTAGTTCTTCTTCGAGAATTAGCAGTTCGGCGGTGCGAGCGCCCGTGATGACGTGAACCTGATAGCCCTCTTCGCACAGGGCGCGTGCCACGGGAAAGGCAACAGCGGTTCCAACCCCGCCGCCTACGACGACGACGCTGCCGCCCTGTTGCAGACCTTCAAAGTCATTGCCCCAGCTGGGCCGACGGGTGTCGTGACTGCGCAGGGACGGACGACCCAGAGGCCCTGCCAAATCTTTAATGTAGTCGCCTGCCGCGAGTTCAGAAAGCAGTGAGGTTGTCTTGCCGACCACCATGAAGATGAAACGAATCCAGCCTTCTTCACGCGACCAGTCGCTAAAAGTAAAGGGGACGCGTTCGCCGCGGTCAGTCACGCGCAGCATGAAGAACTGGCCTGCCTGGCACTTTGCTGCGATGCGAGGCTCGTAAACCGTCAGCTGAATCACACCTTCGCTGAGCATGCGCTTTTCAATTATTTCGTTCATATGGGGGATACGATTTGTAGTTTTTATGGACATTTGGGTCGACACGAGCAGTTTTCACCCCTTAACATGACAAAAGTGCAACTAGGGCTGCCTTCAAGTAGTAATTCAAGCGTGCTGCCCGTATAATTTTCACACTATGAAGTATAACCCATCAAGCTCACATAAACCGTCGGCTGAAGTGTCTGCAGCCGACCTTTTAGTTTCATCAGGTAATCGGTCAAAACCTTGCAGCAGTCGCAGCTCGAACAGCTTGCGTCAGCGCTACCGTGCATCTCTTGCGGGGCTCATGGTGGCCTTGATGCTCGCAGGCTCTTTGAGCGGACTTTTTGCCGTACCCGCGCAGGTCGCCGTCGCAAACCCCAGCCGCAGTGGCAGTGCCGCTGACCACCGCGAACGGGCCCAAGACGCCCGTGACCGCGCTGCAGCAGCAGACCGTCGTGCAGAAGAACTGCAACGCGAGATCCGCAATCTTGACGCCAGCATTGACCAGTACAGCGAGCAGGCTGCACAACTGGCACCCCAAGTGCAGGCAGCTACTGCGCGCACCACGGCACTGACCGGCGAGGTCAACGCCCTGCAGGCAGATGTCGATGAGCTTACCGCAGACATTGCCGCAACCGAAGAAGAGCTGGCGCACCAGCAGGGGCTTTTGAATGCCCGCGCGGTCAGCACCTATCGCGGCGAAAACAATGCCTTGCTTGCCGTGCTTTTTGGGGCACGTGACTTAGGTGACCTCATTGCCCGTGCTGAAAACATTATGGTCGTGCTTGACCACAACAGTCAGATATCTATCGACCTGCAGGCGCTGACCCGCAGGCTCGAAAATGAAAAGAATCGCCTTGATACGGCATTGACCGAAGTGTCAGCGCGCCGATCTGAAGCGGCTGATGCCGAAGCAGAGCTTCGCACCTTGCAGCAGCGCGCCCAAACAGCAGCTGACACCGCAAGTAGACTGCAGCGCGAACGTTCCGGCATGCTTGCTGATACGCAGGCAAATGCAGCACGTCTTCGTGCCCTTGCAGATGAAGAAGATGCCATGGCGGCACAAATCGCCCGCCAACTGGCCGCAGGCGGAGGCCTAGGCGGTAGCACCGGAGCCGGTGTCTTTCAGGGCAGAATGACCTGGCCCGTTCCTGGCTTCACCCGCGTGACCTCTGGCTTTGGTATGCGCACCCATCCCATCTTTGGCGGACAGCGCATGCACACGGGTGTTGACATCGCAGGTGCTGGTATTAACGGAGCCGCTGTTGTGGCAGCCGGTAACGGTCGCGTCATTTCAGTTGGTTGGCGTGGAGGCTACGGAAACACCATCATCATCGACCACGGCGACGGCGTCACCACGCTGTACGCCCACTTGCAGGGAAACATGCAGGTCAGTGTTGGTCAGACCGTGACCGCAGGTCAGCGCATCGCCTCAGTGGGCAGCACCGGTAACAGCACCGGCCCCCACCTGCACTGGGAAGTCCGCGTCAACGGACAACCCCGCAACCCCATGACTTTCTAACACTCACCTATGAGTAGACTCTGGGGATTGCGCTCCTCATGTCCTCGCGCGCTTGGCTTTCGCCATTATGCGCGCACTGCGGAGTAATCGGAGTCACAACCCCCAGAGTCTAATAATGTTCTGAATCAACAGTAGATTCTCAGAGAAATATACTTGTGACTCAGAGCACTCCGCAGCCACAGGGTGTGAGGAGTAAGGCAGCACCCGTGCGAGGACGCGATGAGCGCAAGTATATTTCTCTCCGCTTTTTAGCTCGTAATGAGTTCTTTGACGACATCTGCAGCAGTGACAGCACTGGCAAGCAAATCGTCTACCCCTTGAGGACGCAGGGGTTGCAGCACATAATCTGCAGGATCCATCTTTCCGGGAGGGCGTCCAATCCCGACACGGACACGTTGGTAGTCGCGCGTCCCTAAGCTGTCGATGGTCGAGCGGTGGCCATTGTGACCAGCATGCCCCCCACCCTTTTTGGCACGAACGTCCCCCGCAGGAATGTCCAATTCATCTGCCACTACTATTAGATTGGTCTCAGGGTCTATGCCGTATTTCTCGCATAGTTTCTTGATGGCTGTTCCCGAAAGATTCATGAAGGTTTGAGGCTTTGCGAGCACCACCTCAAGAGGCTGCGAGCCGAAGCTGACCTTTGTCGTCTGGGCTCCACATTCGTCTTTCCAGTAGATGCTGGCGCCACGATGAAGCTCATCAGCCAGGGCATCGACGGTCATAAAGCCGACATTATGGCGGGTCTGGGCGTATTTGACACCTGGGTTGCCCAAGCCAACAACCAGCCAGTCGGCCGGTTGTGTCTGGGTATTCTTTTTTTTCCGGAATAGGGGCACTAAAATTCGAAGTCGGGGTCGAAGAGCGCTGACACCGATCCATCGTTGTAGACATTTTTAATCGCAGCAGCAAACATGGGCGCCACGCTCAGGATTGTCAGCTTGTCGCAGGTTCTGTCCTCGGGGATGGCAATCGTGTTTGTGACCACGCAGTCTACCACGACTGAGTCGCGAATACGCTCACGCGCAGGCGGTGACAGCACAGCGTGGGTTGCTCCCAAATAAATGGCCTTTGCTCCCTTGTCCATCAAAGCCTTGGCACCTGCGGTAATGGTACCTGCGGTGTCAATCATGTCATCGGTCACGATGCAAATCTTACCGTCAACATCACCGATGACCGAAGTGATTTCTGCCACATTGTGCTCGGGGCGACCCTTGTGCATGATGGCAAGGGGTACATCCAACATGTCAGCAAGCTTCTTGCAGACCTTGGCGCGCCCAACATCAGGGCTCACGACGACGGGGTCTTCCAGATTCAGACCAGCAAAGTAATCTGCCAGCACACCCAGTGCCGTCAGGTGGTTCACCGGCATGTCAAAAAAGCCTTGAATCTGGCCTTGATGCAGGTCCATAGTAATAATGCGGTTGGCACCTGCGACAGTCAGCAAGTCGGCGACCAGACGGGCAGAAATAGGCTCACGTGCCGCAGACTTCTTATCCTGACGCGCATAGGCAAAGTGCGGGATAACCACGCAAATGCTTTCAGCACTGGCACGCTTTGCTGCGTCAATCATGATGAGTAGCTCCATCAGTGACTCGTTCACGTCACCACAGAGCGACTGAATCAAGAACAGCTCTGCGCCGCGCACACTGTCGAGGAAGCGCACGTAAATCTCATTATTAGCGAACTTTTCAATGGTCACTTCGCCCAGTTCAGTACCCAGCAGCTCAGCGATCTCTTTCGCAAGCTGAGGGTGGGACGTACCAGAAAACAGCATCATTTTGCCAGACATCTTACTTTCCTTCTCTTCTCTGGGCAACCCAGCCCTCTTTATTTGTCTGCCGCGCGCGACCCAAAGCCAGCGAGTCATCAGGCACATCATCACTAATCGCACTACCAGCCGCCGTAATAGCGTTCTTGCCAATGTTCACAGGCGCGACCAGCATGGTATCAGAACCAATAAAGGCTCCATCGTCAACAAAAGTTGCAGACTTTTTCTCTCCATCATAGTTGCAGGTAATAGTACCGGCACCAATGTTGACCTTCTTACCCAAGGTCGCATCCCCCACATAACTCAGATGCGGAATCTTGCTGCCGTCGCCTACGACTGATTTTTTGACCTCGACACTGGCGCCGACCTTGCAGTCATCACCCAGCTCGACATCGGGACGTATATAAGAATAGGGACCCACAACACAGCGGTCTCCCATGCTTGATGACAATACGATTGACTCTTCAATGCTGCAGTTTTCGCCTACTTGAGAGGCGTAGACGCGGGAGTTTGGCCCAATAATCGAACCTGATGCAATAGTGGAGCCCTTTGCAATCGTCGTGTTGGGCAGTACTTCGACATCGCTTTCGATAACACAGTCAGGGGAAATCCAGGTCATAGAGGGTGCCACAATACTGACACCTTGCTCCATCAGACGCTCGTTGATGCGCGTCTGCAGCAAGATACCGGCTTGCGCCAGCTGTGCGCGTGAATTCACGCCGTGTGCTTCTTCTGCTTCATTGAGCTGCACACCAATGACGACCTCATTTTCTTGACGGCAAACCTTCACCATGTCGGTCAGGTAGTATTCGCCCTGAGCATTGTCATCGCCAATCTTTGCGAGACGATCAAAGAGCCCGTCGAGGGCAAAGCAGTAAATACCAGTGTTGATCTCATTAATGGCGAGTTGTGCTGGCGAGGCATCTTTGTCCTCGACGATGGCCGCAATACTGCCTGTTTCATCGCGAACGATGCGTCCGTAACCACTGGGATTATCGACCGTTGCCGTAAGGACCGCCATCGAGCGGTCGCGGCACACTTCAATCAACTGGCGCAGGGTTTCGGGACGCAGCAGCGGCATGTCGCCGCACATGACCAGGAGGTAACCGGTACTATCTGCCAAGGCATCCTTTGCGACAATAACGGCGTCTGCCGTGCCTTTTTGTTCGGGCTGATGGACGCACTCCACATCTGGACCCAAGACTGCGCGGACCTGTTCTTGCTTGTGACCGACAATGGTCAAGATGCGATCTGCGCCGGCTTCTTCTGCCGCGTCGATGACCAGCTGAATCATGGGAATATCCAGAATTTTATGTACAACTTTCGGCTTGTCTGACTTCATGCGGGTGCCCGCACCAGCGGCCAAAATCAAAGCGGTTACCATATCTGAACTCATGTTTCCTCCCTTGTAATCGGGCATTCGTTTATTGGTGCGCAGACACGCACTTTTCTATTATATTTTAATTTATGATAATGCGGCAGTCATGACGGCGACTCTCTTGTGCTGCCTTTCGCTGGGCGCTTCAAAAGCGCGTCGACTATCTATATTTCGCGACGAGCCTCGAAGGCTCGACAACTGTTAAATTTCGCGACGCGCTTCAAAAGCGCGCC
>WRBW01000033.1 GCA_009784345.1 Coriobacteriia bacterium
GATTGCGAGCCAGTAGGCTACCTCGTACAACTTGAGGTCTGTTCGTTGGCTTTTGGTTAGTTTGTCGAGGTCTTTGGCATCAAGCTTGGTGGGTCTGATTGGATTGGCCATTTGTTTTCCCTCCCCCGCACGTGAAGTGAATACGCTGATGCTTCATTTTAGCTTATGGTTGTGTTTGTGTGGATGCGGCGGGAGAGGTTGGCCGCAGTGACGGTATCGGAGCGGTCTGCCCGTTGCGAAGCAACGGATACTGGTCCTGTGCCGCAAGGAGCAGGTGCATGGGGTTTGTGGGGCACGGCAGCGAAACTGGTGTGGGCGTACTCGTCCACGTGGCGGATCGGGCACAATTGAGACAGTAAAGCTGCTATACTAGAGTCACAAAAAAGAGGTAGTGCCCGCCTTCGGACGACGGGTGCGCTTCGGACAAGGCGAAGAGTTAGCCCTTGCGGCTAGCTCTTCTTTTCTTGCGCCGGCGCATTTGCCCGACGCTGAGACTGACCTGAACCACCGCTGCCAGCGCTGACACTATGGCCGCTACTGTTGCAATAAATTCAAGTATGCTCATGGGTTCACCTCCTCTCCTAGGAGAATCGGCGCACCCGTCAGGCGAAACACTACCAAGTCTTAGCATAGGGGTAGTTGGATTTTATTGCAACTTAAATTGTGGCAATTGACAGAATTGTCAATTAATTTGTTTGTGAGTTTTTGCCCTTCGGTCACGAAGTGACCGTTACTGATCCTGTGCCGTAAGGCGCAGGTGCGTGGGGTTGCAGGGCGAGGTCAAAGGTCAAACCCGAGATGCCGCATCAAGTACGGCATGACAACTGAGGCGAAATGCCGCGTCGGAGCGCTGCATGACAGAGGGTTGCTGGTGTGGACGCACTCCTTTTTCTAATGCTGGTAGCTGCTTCTCAGTAGATCAGCGATACATGGCTCTTTCTGCGATGATAGTGACCGATAGTCAACCAAAGCCTTCTCGAGAAAGCCAGTTTCTGCAAAATAATCATTGATGAATTCTTTGCTTTTGACCTTTGACATGCCCAGCACTGATTTGCAGTATTCACTGGGCCGCGTGCTTGACCTGTATTTCCTCGTGTATTCATCATACTTGCCTGCGGCCACAATGGTTAACATCTCGAATTCTGGCTTCGTATAGAAAGAGAACACCCTGACGGTATCGCGGTACAGCTTGCTGAGCTTGAACTGCTCGCGCGGCGAATCGGCTATCCTGAGTATTGATACAGCTCTGTCAAAGTCGAAGCCGAGGTTCTTTTCTTCGACCTTTGAGGCTCCTCTATGCCGACTTATCTGCACATTGCCAAGGTCAGAAATAATGAGTCTTTTGCGGTCGAGCAATAATTCGATGAGGGCCTGCTCAGCTGCGCCTTCACAGCAAAAAACTGCGTGTGAGCTTTCTAGGTATTCCCTATCTGCCTGGCTAAGCATTGAGTGCTTTCTTGAGCAGGTTTTGGAAGCTTCTTACTTCTGTGAATTTGGGTGCAGTTCCTTTGATGAAATTTGATGCAAAAACTTCACTCTTTTTGTTTTCAACTCTGCTTACTCGATCAGAGTAGTTAACGACCTCGACTTCATAATTGTCGTCCCTAATCAGGAAGTACACATTGTCCTTTCTTGAAATGACGTCGAGTATCTCTACATAGTGAGTCGAGAATATTAAAGTAGCCCCGTGCGGATTGTATTCTTCAGACATGAACATTTCGATGATGATGTTAACCAGTTTTTTATTGAAGTGGTTTTCGATTTCATCAATAATGAGGTACCCGCCCGTTTGCAAAACTGCTATGGCACGAACCATGACGTTATTTCCCTTTATGGTGCCAGCAGATAGCATGCTTGAAAGCTGCTCGCCATAGACATCAACCTGCGAATCGCTATTTTTAAATTTGAGCGAAAAGGTGTCTGAATTCGCAAGATGATCATTTATGAGGTACTCGACACTCGGGTCAAACATTTGAATTATGGCTGGAGGAGTATCACCCGCAAAGAGCACCTTGTTGGGGGATGATAGACTGCTGATAAGTTGCTCGACTTCAGGTATTTCGTCGGACAATACGGCAATCGCAATACTTGTTGTATCACTAACAAATCTCTTTACCTCATCGGGGAGCTGTGAGCGCACCGCCCTTAAGTCAGTGTCCCTAAAGAGAAGTGCGTCCTTCTTGGTTGCCGGGCGAGCCTTTTTCGACCAAAGTCTTTCCTCTACGTAGTGGTATTTCACTGAGCCGGCAGAGAGCAAAGCCGAGTCGCCACTTGAGTTCCCTATTTGGAGTTGAGATTCAAGCTTGAAGAAGTCCCCATCTAGGTAAAAATAGAGAGTGACCGTTGTCTTATTAGAAAAAATGTCGAACTGAGTAATACCCTCAAGAATATGAGGTCTTTGGGTCAAAATATTGAGGGCCATATACAGCAATTTCAAAACGGTGGTTTTGCCTGATGCATTGATCCCTGCCAGTGCAACAACCTTCTGGGTGTGAACGGGAGGCGCAACAGGGAATACATCATCAAGATTCATGACTCTATCTTTTGCCTGAAAATCAATTTCGAATCTTTCATCTTTAAACAGCTTCACGCCATCGAAGCAGGCTTTTAGGAGCTTCATTGCTGACCTTTCTTGAGATTTGAACATTATTTTTGTTTAAATCTTACCATATGGCGAGCTTTGCCACAAGTAATGCTGTGATCGTGCAGCCAATCTAATTGCTAGCAAAATATCGCTTGCAATCGTCCCTATGCTATTCACCGCAACGCGCTGAACAGCTCCCTGCCAACACTGTCATTGCGGCTCGGGGGCCGCAATGACGGTGTTGCGACACCTTGCCAACTGGGTTGGTTTTGCCCTTCGGGCGCTGTGCGCCCGTTACTGGTCCTGTGCCGTTAGGCGCAGGTGCATGGGGTTAGGGAGCACGTCAACGATACTGGTTTGTGCATGCTCCTCCGCTTATTCGAGGAGGGTGGTCAGGCGGGTCAGGTGTTTGCGGGTGACGGTCTTCATGGCGGGCAAGGTCGTGGCTTTTTTGAGCTGTTCGTGCAATTCTGTGATTGACGTGTTTGCGGCGCGTTCGAAGTTCAGGGCCTGCGTGGTTTTGCCGCTTGCTTGCGCTGGCTCATGTGCGCCGTCGCTGGCTTTGCTTTGGTCCTTGCTGTCTGCTTCAGGCTTCGCCCTGTAGGTTCCGGCGTCGATGGCCTTCGCTACGTTTGAGACTTCAGGGTTTGGGGCGTTGCCTAGCTCGATGATGGCTTTGCGGCTTATGCGGACTTCGCCGTCAATGATTTTACGTTTTGCTTCGGGTGAGGTCTTGCCGATGGCGGTAAGGCCGTCGGCGACTTTTTCTGCAGCCATTACCGTTGAGCGAGATACTCGGTGGTGCTCGCTTAAAACCTCTGATGACCTGCCTGGTGTCGAATTAATCAAGGTTTGATTTTCAAACCTTGATTCTTTTAGGTCTGTGAGCTGCGGGTTTTCATTTTGGACGTCAGTTTTTTTGCGTCCGGAGTTTGCGCGTTGTCCACCACGGATGTTTTTGACCGCCTTGTATTGCAGACCCAGAAAGTAGGTAAACTGCAGCGGCGAGAGGTTGCGTCTTGCGATTTGTGTTTCTATGATCCAGTTGATGACCTCGTCGCGGCTGGCAAACTCGAGTTCTGTAGTGCGAAAGGGCAGGCCGTGTTTTTGTGCGATACCGTAGCGGTTGTGACCGTCTATCAAGATGTCGTGGCCTTTCCAGATGACCAGAGCGTCGCGGATGCCGTGCTCCAGGATGTTTTCTTCCAGTGCTTGTAGGGACTGGGGGTCAAGGCGCGGCAGAAGGAACTTGAACTCTTCGTCGATGATGATGTTTGCGATGGTGGTTGTGGTGGTTGTGGTGGTTGGCTCTACTGGCTTTGTCATGGCGATACCTCACAATCTGTCGGAGGCGGTCCATGTAAGATCAGATGTCTACTAGTATACGCTCATGTGGGATATGAGTTTCTGGGCTTTAGGGTCAAGGGTTTGATGCCCCGTTGAGCACAGCATGACAAGGGGTTGCGCATTTGACCTTAACGCGTCTTCCTGAGCGCAAAGTGTTCCCGTGATGGGAAATCGCTTTGCGAAGGATCTTACATCTACTAGTTGAGCGCGGATTTCGGTGCTTTGCACTCAAAGATCCCTCGTCACCAGCCGTAAGTGTCCCAGCTATTCTGCACTCGGGAGGCTAAGGGCAATGTCTTTGACCTTTCGGGCGCACAGCGCCCGTTACTAATCCTGTGCCGCCAGGCGCAGGTGCATGGGGGCCCAATGACAGTTGAGCGAAGAGTGAAGCAGTAGGTTGTCTTGCCAAACTGACAATTGTAAAATGTTACTTTCCACTTCGCTGCCCAAGAGGGGGTCTAATGAGCAACACGGTTGGAGATAGAATTCAATTTTTTCTTACCTCTAAGGGAATGACGCAGAAAGAGCTTTCTCAAGCAACTGGATTGACGGAAGCTGCAGTATCTCGCTACGTCAACAATGAAAGAGAGCCGCGAATTGTGCCTCTCACAGCGATAGCAAAGGTACTTGAGGTAACCACGAGTGAGCTGCTGGGCGAGATGGTTGAGACTCCAGATTTTGAGGTCGCCTCCCGACTAGCGGTGAACCTGTCAGACCGAGACAAGAAAAATCTCATTTTTGCACTCATGCAGTCGAGAGACTAATTCCGATACTAATGCTAAAACCTACAGAAAAGCGCGAGCTGGAATCAGCTGTCGCAGAAATCATCGAAGACTACGGAATTCGTGTATACCCACTTGAGCTCAGAAGGCTCTCTCGCCTACTTGGCTTCGGTCTGGTCAACTATAGTGACTTGTGTCCAGATCTGCAGGACGTTGCTTTCGGACATTCCTATGAGGGCTTTGTCATAATTGGGTCTGGTGAAAAGCTAATCTTTTACAATGGTGAAGCCCCCTATGAGTATAGAATTAGATTTACGATTGCGCACGAAATGTATCATCATTGGTTTGAAGATTATGCCAAGTGCAGTTCAACCGAGTCGCGAGCGGATTATTTTGCCTCGTACCTTTTAGCACCGACACCTCTCGTTTATGTATCAGGCGCAAGAACAGAAGCTGAGATATCTGAGCTCTTTTGTATTAGCAGATTAAGTGCAGGCTATGTTTTGGAGAGAGTGCTGGAGGAGACTCCAAAGGGCTTGTTTACAGAAACGGAGCGCGCAATTCTCTCTTGCGCCAAGCTCGACGAGAACGCAAATCTCGATGAGCATTTTAGCGAGCCATATGAGCAGTCTTCCATGTCATTGTCTACCTCGTTAAAACAAGCTCATTTGACCCTGCCGATACCTACTGGCCGAAAACTCTGACGCTGCACGTCCCTCATGTTCTATTGTTATGAGGGGAACATAATCGAACATACATGAATAAGGATTGTCATAGCAAATCACAAGCGGTGGTGCAATTTCGTCTATTAAAGAGCTGTAACCAGCCATAAAGAGTTTTTGACAGCCTCTTAGTCTTGTTCCTAGCGTTGATACGGCTACTACTGAACCTCGCTCTACTCCCTTGAACGAATAGTCGTGACTTGGTTCATCACTCCAGGAAATTGTCGGCACTACCGTAATGCTGGCTGATTGCATGAGCGCACCAATTGCTCGACTTTTATAGGTGTTAAGCCAGCGCTCTTCGTAAGTCATGTCAAGATAATTACTTAGATCAAGTGACAGTACACCCGCATATTGCTTGAACCATTCGAAATACTTCCACGGATTGTTTGCAACCCGCTCATTTCTTTCATCCGAAGTGAAGAAGCCAACGAATTCGTGTGACTTTCCGTTCAGAGATTTTCTTGAGTTTTGAAACCCCACATAAACGAAGTTCTCGCCTTGAATGTGATCGTTCTTGATAAAGGGCATTTGCGGGGCTCCTGCTTTGAAGCTGGGAAAGGCAAACCCCAAGCTCCCTTCGTAAACACGCATGAGTCGACAGGGGTCAATTATTTCAGATTCGCTATACGAGAAAGAATTTGATTTCTTCAAATCTATCCTCTATCGTCATGCCGTCTAGAAAAGTTAAGGAAAACAATTCATCCGAAGTCTTTGCCACTTCCGATCCTGCATAGTCAAGATAAGGGTAGTTATCATAATCGTCTTCGTGCCCGATTCTAGGATCTTGGATAACAAACCCATTAGATCCCATTTCAATGAAATAGTCATCTCCCCCATATTGAAAGAATATGGCGTTACGCTGTTCAACCGTTTCTTTGATTTCTTCATAATTAACACTAATCCAGTGCCTCACTATAACCCCTTATTCTTTTCCCAAATCTTTAGCGCTTTGTTCAAATTCCGCACCTCGGTTATTGTCAACCTTCGAGGCTCACCGTGATTATAACCATCGTGAGCATGTGGCTTCATTCCTTTGTGGAAATGCCTTAGATCAATCTGCACATTCTTTATACCGGCTTTGTCGTAATAAGTAACCGCCTTCACCTCATTCATGTTCGTGTCTATGGTTACATAGATTCTGTTGTTAATTCCAGACCTTGTTTCTGCAGGCGTACGTCCTCTTTCGGCCCTCTCTCTCACAAAGAGCATATTCTGGTGCAGCAATAATGGTTCATATTCACTGCCATAGGGCATTCCTGAATTTGATATGCCACTCGATGAACCTCTACCTCCCATCTATCCCCCTTTCAATAATTGTTATTTCGGTAAGAGAATACCAATATATATTCAACGTGTCAAATTGATGTCCGCTTGCATTTCGCTTGAGGGCAGAACTTAGAAAGGGATTTGCGGAAAATAAGTCTCCAGTGAATGAGGCATTTTACCTTGCTCTTTCAAATTCGTCCGCGTTGCGGACGGATTTGAGCTGGGCGCACTATCGCAGCTTATTGCGGGTTGATGATGAGAAACAGAGAGAATTTGATCTGCAGGAATGCGTAGACCAAGACTGGTCAACCCGCAGTAGTGATAAGGCTGGCGAGCGTGCCAGACCGCAATGACGGTACTGCGAAAACTTGCCCGTTGCTCCGCAACGCTCTTGACCTTAACGCATCTTCCTGAGCGCAAAGTGTTCCCGTGATGGGAAATCGCTTTGCAAAGGATCTTGCATCTACTAGCTGAATGTGGATTTCGGTGCTTTGCACTCAAAGATCCCTCGTTACCAGCCATAAGTGTTCCAGCTATTCTGATCTCGGGAGGCTAAGGGCAATGTCTTTGACCTTTCGGGCGCACAGCGCCCGTTACTGGTCCTGTGCCGCCAGGCGCAGGTGCATGGGGTTTGCGGGCAAAGTCAAGGTCAAGTGCGAGACCCCGCATCAAATGCGGGGTGACAAGGGTGGCTGGTGTGGGCGCACTCCCCCGCTGTGAGCTGTGGGCTTAGTAAACCTTTAAGCTTCTTTTAATCTTTCTTTCAGGATTTTTTCATCTTTCTTTCATCTTACCTTAAGGCTGCTTTAAAGTCCGGGTGCTACTATCACCACTACGATACCCCTATGAGTCAGGTGGCAGCATGATACGTATAGCCCTTGTGCAGACAGCACCATCCCCGAGCCCCCTCTGCTTTGTGCTGGCAGCGCTCCTGCTTGCCCTCCTGCTGTGGCTGTCGTTGATAGATGTGCGCGAACGCCGGCTGCCAAACCAGTTGGTGTTGGCTGTCGCAGTTTTGGGCCTTGTGACCCACGTCGTGAGGAGTGCGTCCACAGCTGACAGCTTTTCGTCGTTGATGCATAGCGTCCTGCTCGGTATGCTGCTCTCTGCGGGACCAGCGCTTGCCTTGTCGTTGATCTACCAGTTAATTCGCGGACGTGGCGGTTTTGGCGCAGGTGACATCAAGCTGCTGGCGGCACTGGGCATTTACTTTGGTCCAGCGGGGCTGTACCTGCTGCCCATCGCCTGCGTGCTGGCATCTGTGGTTGCCCTCCTCACGTATATTTGCCAACGCGTAACCGCCGGTGATTCAGCTATTTCCCACAAGCACAGCATTGCCTTTGGGCCCTACATTGCACTTGCAGCACTGCTTTTGCTGATGTTGCAGATGCTGCTCTAGGTGCCTAAACCCAAGAGCGCGGGCGCGCGGGGACGCGCGCCCCTACAAAGGTCGAGGGCGCGGACGTGCGGGGACGCGCGCCCCTACAGAGGTCAGTTCAAATCAAGCCAAAGACCCTAACGCTGCTGCTACTATCGTGACAACAAAAAACGAGCCCGCCACTGGCGAGCTCGCTCTAATGCAATAGGTACCTTGCAATCCTAGAGGTCGCGTCCCACCAGGAAGAAATGAGCACGAGGATGTGCACACACAGGGCACAGCGCAGGGGCTTCGGTGCCCTCATGGATGTGACCACAGTTGTCGCAGCACCACTTGCCAGCAACGGGAGACTTGAAGGCCTCGTCGTTTTCCAGGTTGTCAATCAGGGTGCGATAGCGATCCTCATGATGCTTTTCGATGGTAGCAACGCCGTCCATCAAGGCAGCGATTTCTTCAAAACCTTCCTTGCGTGCGGTTTCTGCGAACTCGGCATACATTTCGGTCCACTCGTACTTTTCGCCTTCGGCAGCATCTGCCAGATTTTGCAAAGTTGGAGGCAGTCCAGCCTTGGTATCACCATCATTCATCAAAATCTTGAACCACATTTTTGCATGAGCCGTCTCATTAACCGCCGTCTCATTAAAAATGTCTGCTATGTAGTTCAGACCTTCCTTTGTTGCCACGCCAGAATAGTACGTGTACTTGTTGCGAGCCTTGCTCTCACCCGCAAAGGCGGTCAATAGATTTGCTTCAGTTTGGGAACCTTTAAATTCCATGGGGAAACTCCTCTCAACATAAAACCTACAATATTTCTGCACATGCAATCATACTACAAAATACCTACGCGCGACGTGTAGAATTTATAATGTTCCAAAAATAATCGTAATTAATTATTGGCTTCTGCGGATAAAGAAGTCCGCCATCGATAGCAGCAACTTCGTCGCCCTATTTGGCTCCAGTGCCGCGGCCAGCTCTGCTTTGGCGTCATGAATAATGCCGGTGGCAAAATCATTAGCATAGTCGATAGAGCCCGCATCGCGCATAATCTGAACAGCTTCTTCAAGCGTCGCTTCATCAGTCGCGTGCGAACGCAAGATATCCAGCAGGCGCTCGCGCGCTTCAGCAGGCGCATTATTCAGGGCATGCACGGCCATCAGGGTACGCTTGCCTTCGGTAATGTCGATGCGGAAATCCTTGCTGCGATCTGAACCCGTCAGGTTGATCAAGTCATCTTGAATCTGGAAGGCAAGTCCGGCAGCCAGGCCAAAGCTGCGCAGGGTCTCAACCAGTCCTGTGCTGGCACCCCCAATAATGGCACCAATCGCCAAAGGTATCGCGCCAGAATAAAAGGCCGTCTTATGACGCGCCATAACCAGATAGTCATCGACCGCTAGGTCAAAGCGATTGTCACGCGCCCAACCAATGTCTAATGCCTGACCTTCAATAGTGCGCGTGGTCATGTCGACCAGCTCACCCAGCACGCGAATCTTTACCGGATCATCCAGATAGGGGTCAGTGACAACGCTACCCGTAACCAGCGACAGCGCCAAATCACCGGCATTAATCGCCAGTGCCACGCCTTCTTTTACGTGAAAGCAGGGTTCGCCGCGGCGTGTTTCAGCACCATCTTGAATATCGTCATGAATCAGGGCTGCCGTGTGGAAATGCTCGACAGCTGTTGCACTACGCATGGCAATCATGGGGTCACCACCCACGGCCTCGCAGGCCAGCATGCAAATAATAGGACGGTGACGCTTGCCCGCGTTCGCGCTGAACTCGGACAGCGGCGTGTAGAGATAGCGCAGCATGTCAGTGTGAGCACCCTTGTCGCCTGTGTAAAAACCACTCAGGTAGTCATCAATCTTTTTGCCCTCTTTACGCAGGTACAGTTCAAAGGACAGCTCTTGTAGTCGGTCTAATGCCATGGCGCGCTTTCGTCTCTTTCTAATCACAAAGGCCGAGGGACGCTGGACGTACTCCGCCCACGTGTTCCCTCAGCCCTTAGTCTTGTCTTCAGTATTTACCGCTCGTTACTATTCAGCCATTATTCGGTGGTAGCGGCAGTATCGGCCTTTTGGATGTCGACCACCTTGATGTCAAAGGTGATGTCCTCGTTTGGCGGAATGATGTATTCGCCGGTCTGAGGGTTCTGGGCACCCTGCTCGCCGTAGGCTTCGGCAGATGGGATTTCGACGGTCTTTTCTTCGCCCAGCTTCATGCCCACGACGGCATTGTCAAAGCCAGGAATCATCATGCCCGCGCCAGCCACGAAGGTCAGCGGAGGTCCACCAGCTGAAGAATCGAACTCGGTTCCGTCAGACAGTCTACCGGTGTATTCGACAGAAACGGTATCGCCCGCTTCGACGATGTCAGCAGCACCAGCGGCTGCGTCGGTAGCGGTCGTTTCGTCGGTCGTGCCACTACAGGCGGTCAGCATCATCATGGCTCCCAACAGGACTCCTACAATAAGTACGGTCTTTTTCATTGATACGCTCCTTAGCATGGTCGTCTTTTGCGCATAGCTAGGCGCAAAAGTCATACGGAATCATTATAGGCTAAGCAGGCGTATCATGTGCGCATTTGAGGCTAGCAACAATCATCGTGCTCTGGCAGGCCGGCGAGGCTTGTCAGATACGACACCACAGCTGCCATCAGCGTTGCTGACAGTACAAAGCGCCATTCGACTGATTCAATCAATGCCGAAGCCCCTAGCATGCCTGAAGCAGCTTGCGCCGCCGTCTTTACAGCTCGAATCGATGCTGCCACCAACCATTTTTGGCAGCGTAGGTAGAGGAGTGAGTCCATATCATTTTCCCCTCCAAGTCCAGCCCAGGGCGCGCGCGGTTTTCTCACCCACGACACCATCAGCCATCAGCTTACACTTACGCTGAAATGCTTTCACAGCAGCTTCTGTTGCTGCCCCGAAAATACCATCTGCACTAATTTTTAAAGCCTGCTGCAGCTTCGAAACGTCGGCATGAGGTCGCGCCTTGCTGCCCATGCCCCTTTGCAAATGTCCCAGCAAGTTGTATTTTCCAACCGGCTTCAGCCAAGGAGTCTTGTTGTTCTCTGCGGCTGAAGTCTGCAGGATAGAAATGTGGATGTGACTCGTGTGCGGGTTGCTGCCCGTGTAAGCACGCGCCACGAAGCCATCTTTTCGCGAGTAGATTTTGCGATTATAGACAACATAGTTCGTTGAGGCATGCTCTTTTGCAGCGGCAATTATTGCGTTTGCATCGACACCTTGAGCCGTAATATCAATGGCATTGACCATGCCGCGCACATTAGGATTATGATCACTTACTGCAGCTGCGTGACGCGCATCCCCAATCCAACCATCTGATGCTTTTGATCTGTCTGGCCATCTTTTGCTAACCTCATCGCGCAAGATGCCCAATGAGGGTGCTAGTTTATTCGTCATGTTATTCCTCTCGATTCGTGGACTCTTTACGTAGGTTGAGTCCGCGTTGTCCCTCTTTGCACTAGGGCTAGGAGGTTCTTTTCCACATATGCGCTACGATGTATGGCTGCATGTTGTTATGTGATGTCCCACTACCCGCCGCTCCAGTGGTTCCGCCGCCAGCTGCTTGTGTGTTCACAGGTCGTCTCACTCCAAAATCTGCGTTAAGGGTATTATTGGTACGTGCTAGCGAGTTATACTGTGTCCCCGTGCCGCTCGTCCACGCACTACGCCCGCCCATCGCGATTGTATTATTCATCGCAAGCATTGACGTTGTTGATGTATCTGTCATCTGGTGAGTATGTGAGCCAACTGTATGTGTATGACTTGGCATCTGCGCCGCCGTCAAGGTGTGCGTCTCTGCGCCACCAGTAGCTCCATTCGTGTAGCTGCCACCTTGACCAACAACCACTCGCCCAGAAGCAAAACTTTCCCAAGTCGTGCCCTCCCACATAAGCGACGGGTTTTCACTGCTGGTACTGGTGTACACAGCACCCACAGGGAAGGGACATTCGACCTTAACTCTGCGTGGCACTATCGTCCAGCCACCGCCCATCGCATAACTGATGTCTGCAATGATCAGGTCCCCCTCTTCAGGACTCTCTGTCGCAACAAAGCCGCAGGTCATGGACATCACTATGGGTCGCAAGCACAGAAATGTCGCCGTCACGGGTGCAGAACTCAGATCAAGCTGCTCATCCTTCATGCGACAATAGGCGCCCAATAAGGCAATTCCACTTACCTCAAATTCGCTCGGGGAAATTCGCTCAAAAATAAACCTACTTACAATCTTGTTTCCAAAAAGCTGCGTGTTCATTTCGCGCACATCCGCAGCACTTAAGGGTGTATCCATCCCCTGAACCTCATCAAAGGGGAAGGTTATAATTGTTCTATCATCCATTTTCTTTCTCCTCAATCTTCTAAGTGTTCTTCTTTATTAATTCACCGACGGTCGGATAAGACTTGCCTACCGAAATATTGATGAAGCTTCCCTTACCACTAAATACTTCCTCGACCTCAGTCACAATGTCAGTTGCACTTACACCGTCAAGCTCATAGCCCACACGGTCGCCAAGGGTATAATCACTACCGAACTGAAAGCGTGACTGCTCGATTCTTCCCGTCAGGCTTAAGGACCGTTCCTGGCCTGCCAGAGCCTGCTCTCCTCGAGACTTTAATGCTGCCGTCAACTGCGAGCCAGTCAAGCCTTCGCCAACATTTCCAGCATCTACCCACATCTCGCCATAGCCTTCCCCTAGACTGCCCTTTGCCACTACTACCGTTCTTTTCGAGCCCTCGCCAGGACCGCCCACAACGGCATAATTGCACAGTTCGTCATCTGCCTGCGTGTAGACTACCTTTGATAAATCACCATAGTTCGGGGAAAATACAACAGCGTTAGACCTATCGACCCCCTCATACAGACTCGGAACAATATGGCCATCCACATAACGCGAATAGAAACGAATTGGCATATCTTCAAGTAGCCTTGCCACACAGTCGTAACACTGCTCCCAGCTAAGCTGGTCACTGACGAGTTCACTTATGTGCACACTCTCAGAATCGCTGTCATTCATAAGTGAAAAAAGCTCAATCATTCGATCTTGCCCCGGTAGCTGTGCAACCGGCATCAAGCATGCATTCACCACATCAACTATGAGCTTCTCGCGCCGAACCTGACTGAAGTACTTCACGCCCCACAATACGCGACGCGCAAGCAACTGCACCGGATCGCAGGCCTCCACTAAAACAGCATGCTGCTCACCATAGTCGAGCACGCGACTCGTTATGAAAGCTATCGTATCGCAGTCATCGCGCTGCAGATAACGTGCAGCAAACACGTCTTCAGCCCGGGACAGTGGCAGCATGGCATCGACCCTCATAGAAGTCATGTTGCTGCGCCACACTAGAGTGTCGAATTCACTGATGGCACCAATGCGACGCCCACGCTCGTCTAGTAAGTAGAGGTTCATATCAATCAAGCCCCCTCGTAAATCTCTGAGTAAGCAATTTGAGCCTCTCCATCGAAATGATGCAGAACAACATCAGCACCACCGACAGCAATCAAGGGAAAGCTGCCTTCAAGCTGATCGAAACATTTACGCCCGTTAATAACAAGCATCTTTCCGACCGTATCAAGAGTCACAAAGTCACCCTCGTTCAGACCGACTAAGGTCGCGAAATACTCGCCTACCTCAATCCCAACACTGCCCGTCTTGCTCGACCGCAGATTCAGTTCAAAGCCGGCAGGATGGTCCCCCGCGTTGTGGCAGCGCAATTTATTGCCGCTGTACAAAGCGCCAAAGCGCACAGGAAACACGCTTGGAAAGCGCAGCCCACCTTCAAGCCCCATAAAGACATGCCGGATCCGCACATCGTTCGTAAAATAGGCACTCGGACACAGAAACGAAACCAGTACCTCGGGCGTGCAAGCAGACCTGCTTGCCACAATGCTTATCGGCCCGTCGCGGTATCCGCGAATGTAGCGCACCTGCCCGCCACGCATGACAGTGATGGTTTCAAGTCGACCCAAAGGAAAGAGAGACGACACAGCATGCGGGTCACCATGAGGCATCACGAACTTAAACCACAGTCGACGCATTTTTGCGCGCCCGCCACTAACACTGCCACCATCCAAAAGGGCATGCTCCTGGGAACACAGCTCGCTATCAGGCGAATCGAGACCACCTGGTTCTTCGATCAATATATAATCGCCTCCTGGCCCCTCAGAAAGTAAAATACGCCCCTCAGGAGCGTATTTCGAAGCCGTCGTTATTTCAATGCGCATCTTATCTTTCATGTTCTAGCCACCGCTTGCGCGTTAATCCTTCCTGCCGAAACGACGTCATAAAAACTGGTCACCGGCGTATTAAAAGTGTTGTATTGATTCACGGCCGCGACTCCTGCATGCGGGCTAAAGTTGTTGTTAGCGCTGCTTATGCGGAGTGCGTCCACGCCTGTCGACATAGCATCAAGGGTTGCGACAGATGCCACATCAAAGGCGTCACTAATGGCGTCAGCC
>WRBW01000034.1 GCA_009784345.1 Coriobacteriia bacterium
AATACCGTTGCACCCTGCTGTGCCGCAAGCGACTGCAAGGTCCAGGGCAGACCTGCTGCCTTAATATTGCCCTCCATCAGCATTTGAAAGCGTGTCGACAGGGCAGGAATAACCTCATAGGCGATCTGGTCTTCAGGAACACCAGCACCCAGCAGCGCCTTATCGATGATGTACTCAATGACCGTCGGCGTCGAAGCTCCCACCGGCACATTTGCTAGGTCTGCCAGGCTTTCAATACCTGAGTCGGGACCTGCAACAATACCAGCAGGGGCACCAGCCATCTTTGTGACGGCGCGTACCGGCGTGCCACTTTCGTGCAGCAGCGTTGCCACAACCATGTCAGTCATCAGCGCATCAACTTCCCCAGCCGTAATCGCGGCAAGCTGTTCTGGTGGTGACTGGAAGGTGATGATTTCGACATCGAGACCAGCATCTTCAAGCAGGCCCTCTGCCTGGGCAACCCACAGGGGCAGCAAGTCATCAGTTGAAAGCGTGCCCACACGAATGGCAGGATAAATGATTTCCTGCGTCGTGTCAGTACCAATCAGGTTTTCATCGGCGGCAGGTTGCGCCGTATCGTTATTACATGCTGCTAGACCCAGCAGCGCAAAGACCAACACGAGACCACATGCGACCTTCAGCACACTTTTGAGGTGTGACTTAATCATTACGGTTCCTCACTTTCCTTCTTTGCGAATCATAAAAATTGCCGCGGCGAATTCCACGACAATGGACCGACAACCATTATCCTTAATAGCCAGAAAAACAGCAAGATGAGCGCAAAACTGAGGACACGAACTGATAAAATAATGCGCTGTCAACAAAGACGCGCGGCCGCAGATGTCGCAGCTATTTCACCATGAGAGGACGTCATGAAATCACTACTCGCAGGTCAGAGCTTTAAATTCTGGATGAGTGCGTCCAGACCTATCGCCTTTCGCCAGTCCGCACTGCCCTACATCCTGGGCGTCGCCCTGGGCCTAGCCACCCTCACCGTAGGGTCAATGAGTAGTCTTGCACAGGGTGTCTACCTGCTGCCAGACACTGCCTTTTTCTCTTTCCCGGGGGATTCAAGCATCATCTTTGGAATCTTCATTGCCCTCCTGGGCTTTGTCGGAGTGATATTTGCCCACGGTGGCATGAACCTTTTCGACGACTACTTTGACATGAAAAAAGGTGCCGTTTCACGCCGCGAAGACTTGCTGGATGGCGGCTTTCGCGCACGTCTGGGCAAGTGCAGCTACATGAAAGACTCAGGCCTTGAGCTTGCTGACTTGCGCCGTGCTGCGAGCCTATTTTTGGCGATTGCCCTGCTCATTGGGCTGGTCATTTTTGCCCTCCGCGGCTGGCCCGTGCTGGTCTTTGCCGTTATTACCCTCATATTGGGCATCGCCTATGCCGGTCCCCCCTTGCGTCTTTCGTATAACGGCTTTGGCGAACTGGTCATTGGCTTTATCTTTGGGCCCATACTGGTAACAGCTGCCTCCTTTTTGATGAGCGGACAAATTACCCACCTCGCCCTTTTTGCCTCAATTCCCATGGGGCTGCTGGTCGCAAATATCGTGCACGTCCATGCCGTCATGGACTACGGTCCTGACAAGGCAGCACAGCGCAAAACGCTGCCCATCTTGCTGGGTAGCGAGAAAGCAGGTGGCTATGTCAGCATCGCCTTTGTGATACTTGCCTATGTGAGCATCGTCATTGCGGTTGTGATGGGCGCACTCCCCCTGGCGGCCCTTTTGGTCGTTCTGACCCTACCCTTGAGTCTGGTCTTTGTGCGCTTGGTGCTGTCTTATGTTCATGATGAAGATGCACGTGACAACGAGTTTGTGCCTCAAAAATGGATGGGTAACTATGGCGACTGGGCAGGATACACGAAGGCGGGGCTGGGCTGGTTTATGGCGCGCTGGCTGACGGCTCAAAACATTTTAATGCAGGTGGCACTTATACTGGCTTTGACGGCCTTCACCCCCTGGTACCTCTAGCTTGATTCGTGATGATTATATGAGCTTCGCCTGCTCATGTTAGCTTAGTATAAGACTTTAGGAAACAAGGCATCTCGCTTTGCCATAGAAGGGAAATATAATGTCAAAAGCACGGGCACTGCCCTATTACATGAGCTGGTTTTTTCAGGTTCGCATCCTGGGTAAGAGAAAGCCGCTCCAGTCAGTCATTTTCATCACTGATAAGTGCAACCTCCAGTGTAAGCACTGCGCCATTGTGCAAGAGGGGCGCAACAGCAGGTCTAAGCCCTACACACAGGTCATCGAAGAGCTGCAGTACTGTCTGGACCAGGGCAGTCG
Organism: Coriobacteriia bacterium; assembly: GCA_009784345.1. Classification (GTDB taxonomy): domain Bacteria; phylum Actinomycetota; class Coriobacteriia; order WRKU01; family WQUG01; genus WRBW01. The sequence continues at coordinate 2,304 of WRBW01000034.1, forward strand.
CATCGTCGATTTCCAGGGTGGTGAGCCATCCATGTGGACTGACGAAAGCCCAGAAGCCAAGGCCTTAAATGGTGGCGAGACCGCTGACATCAATACGCTTATTGCCACCGCAAAGCGCATGGGCTTTTTCAGCACAACGGTGACGACCAACGCTCAGGCACCTATCATTGCGGATGCCGACCTGATTTGGGTCAGCATCGACGGCGACCAGGGCTTTCATGATAGTCAGCGCGGGTCGGGTGCTTTCGAAAAGACCATGAAAAACATTCGCGCCAGCGACCACCCTAAACTGAACGCCAATATGTGCGTGACTAAAGAGAACTGGCAGGACTTTGAAAAGGTCGCAGATATCGTCAAAAATACGCCGCAACTGAAAAAGATGGCTTTCTCTTTCTATACTCCCTTCGAAGACAAGGACCTGACCCCCACTGCGGAGCAGCGCAGTGCTGTCATCGACCAGGCAATCGCCCTGAAAAAGTCAGGATTCCCGCTGATGAACTCGCTGCCAGCCATCGAGCTGATGCGCGATCCGCAAAACTACATCCACGGTGCTCAGTGCTGGATTAGTAACTTCATCATGAGCGATGGCACGAAGATCGACGGATGCCGCGGTGAAATGGACGGCGTCTGTGACGAGTGCGGCTTTGGGATGGCGGCTGAAATGTATTTGCTGTGGAGGCTTTCGCCGCGCATGATCAAAGGCGCCCTCGCCGCCCGCAATTAATTGACCCACGTCATTGCGGGCTTGACCCGCAATCTAATTGCAGGCAGAAACTTGTCCATTACGCATCGGTAACTGACACCGTTATTGCGACAATCGAAACTTTGCTAACAATTAGATTGCGGCTCGGGGGCCGCAATGACGATGATGTGATGCCTATTCTTTCGGGTGGGTGAGGGCGGCGGGGAGGTAGTGACCAATGGGGGTCTTGCCTGCCAGTTCGCCTAGGCTGGGGATATCTGGTAGCGGCTGGTCAAGTGCCGAAATATCTGGTCCGTGCAGCAGCCACATCTCGAGGGCCTTACCCAGGGCAAGCGTCGTGCCAAAGGCTACCGCAATTTTCACGGGCCACTTTAAAGCGACCGGCAAGTCACGGGTAGCTGTGCGCGCCACCGCACGCGAGCCATAGGCTGACAAGACCACAACGGCAGCTTCTGCTGCACGCTGCAAGGTCAACTCTTCACCGTAGATAAAGGCAAGCTGCAAAGCCATCTTGACCTGATTGAGCGTCATGACGGGCAGGTCTGCGCCCGGCAGGAAAAACACCGTAGCTATAACGGCGTTTTGCTTTGCTGTACTGGTAATAGTTGCCTGCGCAAGAGCCGGACGCATGAAGGCAAAGTCTGCAGCCAGTGCCATACGGTGCTCGCCCAGGTTGTCAGCAAACCAGGTGGCCGCCTGCGTCACCAGAAGCTCAGGCTTACGCGCGCTGATGACCTCAAGAATGCTGACACCATAGTAGTCTGCTGCTTCTGCGCGCAGGCCCTCTTCGACGGCAATCAGGGTCGGTAACTCGAGTTCGAGCGCCTGCCTAACAAGGCTGTAGGCCATATCAGGGGTGGCAAGAGCAAAGACCAGGGCATGGTAGCTGACTTGGTCTCCCAGGCACATGTCATCACTGATGACGTGAACAAAGACGCGCGTGTCTTCATTGCTGGGCTTGAAGAGCTTCACCAGTACGTCGATCGTCTCATCGCTCATGCGCGGGTCAATGAAGAGTCCGATCTTCAAGGCCTCGCCACGCATTCCCAGATAGGATTTAGCCTGAGAGACGATGCTTGTGGGATGAATGGGAATACTCCCCATGCGCTTTGGTATGTCCATGGCCAGGTGTAGGGCCCCCATGACACCACCCTTGCTGCTTGCGTCTGCGCCCAAGAGCTGGGGTATCAGGCTAGTTAATGGTGATTTCATGCGAGCCTCCTCTGGTTCGACCCTGATAGGGGCGCCTGCTCCATATCGAGAACAGCACGCCGCAGGCAATGATATTGGTGACAATGGCTGATAGGCCATAGCTCATAAAGGGTAGGGGGATGCCGGTGATGGGCATCATTCCCATGGTCATGCCGATATTTTGCAGCACTTGGAAGGCCCACATGCAGACGATGCCCGTGCAAATGAGCGTGCCGAATATGTCGTCTGAGGACGCGGCGATGGACAGTGCCACAATCATCAGGGCCATATAAAGACCGATGAGCGCAATGGCACCGACAAAGCCAGTTTCCTCACCCAGGACGCTGAATATATAGTCTGTTGCGCGCTCAGAAATGAAGTCGAGTTGCGACTGCGTGCCTTCGCCCAGACCCTTGCCCGACATGCCGCCAGAGCCTATGGCAATCTTTGACTGGTTCAAGTCATAGCCTGCGCCCCGCGGGTCCGAGGCTCCCTGGTCGAGGAAGACGTGCAGGCGGTTTAACTGGTAGGTTCTAATCAGCAGATAGTCGCCTTCCCCGCCGCGACGTGTTTGGTCAAAGGTGTGAACATTGACCACAAAGACCAGCGTGATGGCAAGTACTCCGCCCACGATGAGGGTCGCCATGTAGCGCAGCTTCGCCCCACCAATGAAGAGCATGCCCACCATGACAATCAGGAAAACCAGACCTGTTCCCAGATCAGGCTGGGTCATGACGGCAAAGAAGGGAACCATGGATATGGCGACAACTTTGACAAAGGTGCGCCAGTCCTCGATTTTCCCGCCGTAGCGGGCAATAATGGCGGCAAGCAAGATGATGGTTATGACTTTGGCAGGCTCGCTGGGCTGTACCGTGCCGATGCCTGGGACGCTGATCCAGCGCGTTGCACCACTGACGGTGTGGCCCAAAATGGGTATGCGTGGCGACACCAACAAAAAGATGTTGAAGGCAAAGAGCGGCAAGAGCCAGTGCTGCAGCCTGCGGTAGTCAAAGAGCCAGACCACGGTCATAAGCACAAGCCCCAGGGCCACACCCTGCATTTGGCGCGCCCAGGAGCCGTCGCCACGGACGGCTGTCTGCAAGAAGACGGCTCCGTAGGTCAGCAGCAGAACCAGGACAACCAGCAAAGCTGGATGTACCCACCTACCGAGTATGGCTCTGATGTCATACATGTCTGGACATACTCCTAACGTGAGGCGTCCGTAGCGGTGACCCACTCTTCTTCAAGTCCAAAGAGCTGGGCAAATATCTGCCTGGCTGCCGGTGCTGCGATAGCACCACCGCCACCACCGTGTTCTACCATGACAACGGCGACATACTGGGGGTTGTTTGCGGGCGCATATCCCACAAACCAGGCATGAGAGTCCTGGTCGCGAAGACCGGTGATGGGGTCGCGACGACCTGTTTCAGCCGTACCGGTCTTGCCTGACACGGGAACTTCAAAGCCACGGAAGGCGCTGCGGCCCGTACCGTCAGTGATAACCATGCGCAGGGCATTTTGAATAATCGTAATCGCGCGATCGCTGACCTCTGGCTGATTTTCTGCCAGTTCTGGTTCAACCTCGCGAATCACGTCGCCCCTGCTGTCGCGAATGGAATGCAGCAACTGGGGACGCCACTTGTCGCCACCATTGGCAATAGGTATGTGCGAATAGGCAACCTGCAGGGGGGTCGCCAACATGTCACCTTGCCCAATCGAAAGGTTGACCGTATCCCCCGCTACCCAGGCGCGGTATTCGGGGAAATCGCGATTCCAGAAGGCCTTCCATTCTGCATCGGGCACACGTCCGCGAGCCTCGCCCGGCAGGTCGATACCCGTGACAGAGCCATAGCCAAAGTGTCGTGCCATGTCCTGGATTTCATCATTGCCACGCAGGTGGAACTCGCGACCGGCCTCATAAAAGGGAATGTCGCAGGAGTTGTAGTTTGCTTCATAAAGGTTCTTTGCCCCGTGGCCGGTACGCAACCAGCAACGCCAAGGCCACTGTTCGCCAAAGCCCGTCCAGGTACCGGTACAAATATGGGTCGTATTAGGTCCCCAGCCTAGCTTGTCGACAGCTGCCATGGTCATAAAAGACTTAAAGGTCGAAGCCGGGGGATACATCGAAGACACGGCGCGATTAGTCAGCGGGAAGTTTGAGTTCTCGTCAGTCAGTTCTGCCCAGCGATCTTGCGGGATTCCACCAATGAACTCTTCAGGATAGTAGGTAGGGTAACTAGCGAGCGCAAGCACCTCGCCGGTATCGACCTTCATGACCACAGCAGAGGCTGCCGTAGCATCCTCATGACCATCACGTTGTGCCACCGACATCGCATCAAGCAGGGCTTGTTCGGTAGCCATTTGAGTATTGACATCAAGGGTCAGGTAGATATCTTGACCTGCTGTAGGTTCCGTTTCAGATACGACACGCTGCAGGCGACCCTGGGCATTTACTTCGAGCTCGCGGGTGCCACGTACCCCCTGCAAGATGTGCTCGAAGCTGCGCTCGACACCGGTCTTGCCCACAACATCACTGGCCTGATAGCCCTCAAAGGCTGCCTGGCCCATTTCCGCCTCGGTGATGTTACCCGTGTAGCCCAAGACGTGAGCTGCAACGCTACCATGTGGATACTGGCGGACCGCGCGCGCCTCGACTTCAACGCCGGCAAATTCGCCGGAACGTTCGACAATGTAGGCCACCGTTTCCATCGGGACATCAATGGCAAGAAGGCGCAGCTCCAGCGGTCCTTCACGGGTCGTGGTCAAGCGGTTGACCACCTCTTCATTGCTTAAGTTGAGCGTCGTCCCTACCCTTTCGACCCAGGCCTGCTGCTCTTCTGACAGACGATCAAACTGCTCGTAGTTATCGATACGCAAAGCCGGTGCCATCACCGCAATAGTCGAGCGATTCGTCACAAGCTCTACCCCGTTGCGGTCAAAGATACGGCCGCGGATGGCAGTTGTTGTCGCAATGCGACGCAGGTTGTTGTCAGCGCGATCAGCAAACTGATCAAACTGAATAATTTGCAAGGTCCATAGACGAAAAACTAGCGCCGCGCCAATAAGCAGCACCAGCCCCCCCAGGACCAGCAATCTTCTATTTAAGCTGACATCGCCTGCCATATACCAAAGCTACCTAAGGCTCTTCATCGTGTTTATTTCGACATCAGTGCCCTTGCCTAAGAATTTCGTCATAATGGGGAAGCAGACCACGGCTATCAACATGGCATACAATGCCCCCGGCAACGCGCGCGTAGCAAGGGCTGCAAAAAAGCTCATGGGCACACCCAGCGCCGTAATCATGACCAGATAAATTCCCTCTGAGGCAAGACTGGCAATACCCAAAACCGACACGGGCAAAACCCAGCCGGTCGCAAAAATTTGTTCTTTCAAGATACCTGCCACAAAGCCTGTTAAGGTCAGGGCAAGGGCCATCGGACCGACAACCGTCGTGCCCACAAGGTCAAAGAGCAGACCTGCGATAAAGCCGACAATCGTACCCTCTTTGCTGCCACGCACAAAGGCAATGATGATTACCGCAACCATCAAGAAATTAGGCGTCACCCCTAAAATAGTCAGCGGCGGCCCAAAAACAACCTGCAGCAGCAGGGCAGCAAGCAGCGATATCGTGGTGGTGGTAAAACGACCCATTAGTCCCCCACTCCTATGGCCTGCAGTTCTGGTTCAGGCAAATCAGCGGTGCTGGGTGGTGCGTTAAGCAATATTAATACCTCTTCAAGTCGATCAAAGTTGACCATCGATCTGACGGTCAAGGGCATGTACAGCGTATTGTGGTCATCTGCTATTCTGACGACCTCACCAATGACCAGACCCTTAGGATAAATACCACCAAGGCCAGAGGTCAAAACCGTATCACCGACCTCGACGCCGGCATCAATGGGTATGAAGTTCAAGTTCAGTTCGCCAGACAGGCTGCCCTGCACCGTTCCCAAGTCGCGACCACGCTGCACCAGTGCCGCGACACCGCTGCTTTGGTCAGTAATCAGACGCACCTTGCTGTAGTTGGGACCGACCTCGATGGTCACCCCAACCAGACCCTGACTGGCAATAACGGGCATGGCAAGCCCTACCCCATCGCGTGTACCGCGATTTAAGACAATGACTTTTTCATAAGAACTACTGGGCAGACCCGTAATGGTTGCCGGCAAGACATCTGCCTCGGCCGTGCCCGTCGGTGCGACACTCATGAGCGCCGTCAGACGATCATCAAGCAAACGCAGCTCTTCTAGTTCGACAACGCGGGCACGCAGCTCATCATTTTGCTCGACCAGAGCCTGTAGCTGACTACGCGAAACCCCCAGGTCACCAATCCAGTTAAAAAAGTTGCGCGCCGGTGCGGTCACCCAGGTACCTGCAGCCTCCAGAGGCGTCGTTACGGTTTGCACCGCCGTGCGTACCGTATGCAAAGGTCCGGTATCAGCTTCACGCGCCCACATGGTGGTGATTGCAATTGAGAGGATTATCAGAATCGTCAGCCACAAATAGGGCTTTCTGGGAGACCCGTCATCACTGGGGTTCAGGTGATCGTTATTGCTAAAACGCCCCGAGCGTCCGCGACGTCGACCTCCGCCACCAGCGTAGGACCCACGCGAACCCGTGGAACCGCTGGCTTTGTCACGCAGATATGACCCAGGCTTGCCAAAACCTTTGGATGTGAGGGGGCTCATGGACGCACTCCGCCGCTTTTATCTGGTCCCCTGAAGGACCTTCTTTAGCACGTCGATCTCTTCAAGGGCGTGTGCCGAACCGACAACGACGTTTTCCATCGCTGTTTCTGACACGTGTACCGGCATGGATGTTTCATAGCGCAGACGGTCATCGAGGCCGCGCAGCAGGGCGCCGCCGCCTGTCAGGACGATGCCGAACTCCATCAGGTCGCTGGCGAGTTCCGGCGGAGTGCGCTCGAGCGTGCGCTTCACCGCGTTGATAATGTCGACAATCGGGCCTTCTAGCGCGTCGCGGATTTCTTCTGATTCCATAATGACGGGGCGCGGAATACCGGTCGTCAAGTCGAGACCGCGTACCTCGACGTCGACTTCTTCTTCCAGCGGCCAGGCTGAGCCGATTTCCATCTTCAGTTCTTCTGCAGTGCGCTCGCCAATCGCCACGTTGTAGGTGCGCTTGACGTAGTTGATGATGGCTTCGTCGAACTCATCACCCGCGGTACGGCTTGATTCGCTTGCCACAATGCCGCCCAGCGAAACCACGGCGACTTCTGTCGTACCACCGCCGATGTCAACAACCATCGAGCCGGTAGGCTCCTGAATGGGCAGACCCGCACCAATCGCTGCCGCCATAGGCTCTTCAATCAAGAAAGCCTGACGCGCACCAGCGGTCATGGTCGCCTCGAAAACGGCGCGCTTTTCGACCTCAGTCACACCCGAGGGAATGCACACAACCACCCGCGGCTTTGACTGCCACATGAATTTTTTGTCACGAACCTTGTTGATAAAATAGCGCAACATGGCTTCGGTCACATTGAAATCTGCAATAACACCATCGCGCAGCGGACGGATGGCCGTTATCGAAGAGGGAGTACGTCCAATCATGCGCTTTGCTTCTTCGCCGACGGCAAGCACGCGTCCCGTGTCTTGCTCGATGGCTACTACGCTGGGCTCAATCAGGACAATGCCGCGTCCACGTACCGATACCAGCGTATTTGCTGTACCGAGGTCGACCGCTATGTCGCTTGATCCAAAACCCAACATATCTTTAAAAAAGGACACGGTGAAGCTCCCTTCCGTCCTATCACAGTACCCTCTAGTATAGCGAACTAAGCTGCAGGTCGCAGCGCACTGTCACCATTTCGTGGGGATTAGCTAGCCGATGAGGGCTTCGGCAAACTCTGTCGGGTCAAAAGGCCTCAAATCATCAATGCTCTCCCCCACGCCGATGCGCACAATGGGCACCTTTAGTTCACGGGCAATGGCAACAGCGATGCCGCCCTTTGCGGTTCCGTCGAGCTTTGTGAGGATCAGCGCATCAACAGAGAGCAGAGCATTGAACTCTCGCGCCTGGACCAGGCCGTTTTGACCCGTAGTTGCATCGATGACGAGCACCGTAAAGGTCGGTGCCTGTGATTTTTCGCGGGTGACGCGCTGGACTTTTTCGAGTTCGCGCATGAGGTCAGGCGAGGTGTGCAGGCGACCTGCCGTGTCAATGAGGCACAGGTCAGCCCCCATGGCTTCTGCTGCTTCTACGGTGGCGTATGACACGCTGGCTGGGTCGGTTCCGCGGTCACGGCGCACAATGTCAACACCGGCACGCTCTGCCCAGATATCAAGCTGTTCTGCCGCGGCTGCTCTAAAGGTGTCGGCACTGCCTAAAATGACGCTTTTGCCGGCATCTACGGCCTGCTTTGCCAACTTACCCGTACTGGTCGTCTTGCCCGTGCCATTAATGCCCACCATGAGCACGGTGACGGGACTAAACTGAAAAGGGTCACCGGCGGTTTCGAACTCGCCTGCGATGATTTCAATCAGTAGTGCCTTGACGCCCTCCATGTCGGGGACGCCGCGTGCAGCGATTTGTTCGCGCAACTTTGCGACTATTTCAAGAGTCGGCTCCATGCCAAAATCTGCCGATATGAGGGTTTCCTCGAGCTGCTCATAAAAGTCATCATCGATTTCAACGACGCGACCCATCAGGGTGTTGAGCTGCCCCCCCAGTCGCTCACGGCTTTTTGATAGGCCCTGGGATAGACGGTCTTTCCAACTAGACATTAACGGCTCCTAGCGTACGCTTTTTTGGGCTTGTTCGAGGGACTGGCTCACCAGCTTCGACACACCATCTGCCTGCATCGACACGCCAAAGAGGGTATCGCCCATCTCCATCGTGCGACGCTGGTGCGTCACGATCAAGAATTGCGTCTGCGAACGCATCGAGTTAATAAAACTGATAAAGCGGCGCAGATTGCTGTCGTCAAGAGCAGCCTCGACTTCGTCCAGAATATAGAAAGGACAGGGACGTGATCGTGACAAGGCAAACAGCAAGGCAAGGGCTGTCAGCGACTGCTCTCCACCAGAGAGCAGCGACATCTTTTTCAGGCGCTTACCGCGCGGTTGAACGTAGAAATCAACCCCGGTTTCATCCGGATTGTCAGGATCTGTCAGCAGAAGCTGCGCACGCCCCCCAGGAAAGAGAACGCTAAAAATATCCTGGAAGTTCTTATCGACTTCCTCGAAGGTAATCAGGAAGCGCTCTTTCATCTTGCGATCAATCGCAGCAACTACTTTGTTCAGCGCACCTGCAGCCGCCTTCAAGTCATCAATCTGACCATGCATGAATTCACTGCGAGCCTTCAAAGCCTCAAACTCTTCATGCGCAACCGGGTTAATAGCACCCAGCTTGCCCAGCTTTTTACGCAGGTCAAAGGCGCGGTCCTCGGTACTGTGGCGATCCTCGATAGCTGGTATCGTCAAAGCCATCTCGAGAGGCGTTTTGTGCTCTTCAATAACGGTACGAACCGCTTGATTTACCTTGAACTCGCACTGACCTTTGCGCACACGCACGTCACCCAGGGCAGCAAGACGCTCTTCTACCAGATGCTGCGCCTTACGAACCGCATCTTGCGCGTCCTGAATGGTCTGGCGCAAAGTGGCACTGTCGGTTTGCTCGATGCTTGCCTGATCACGCAGCATCATTTCCATTTCCTGGCCGCGACCCAGAAGGACGGTAAAGCATTCATGCAAAGGCTCCAGACGATCGCGCAGAAGCTCAAGTGATATCTCGAGCTGGCGACTGGTCGTGATAGTCAGCTCATGAGCCTCGACCTCACCCGACACCTGAGTCAGGCGCGTACGCAACTGGCTAATACGCTCACTAGTCGTCGCTATGTCGACCTGACAGTCATTAGTGACCTTGTTGGCACCCATTTCTTCCATAAAGAGCGTCTCACGCTGGCTGGTTGCCACCGCCTGCTCTTCGGTCAGTTCAGAAAGACGCTTCTCGCAGTCTTCGCGCTCTGAATCAAGCTCAATCAGGCGCGGCTCATGAATGCCAATCTCGCGCTCGACCGTTTTTAGCTTGCGTTCGGTATCAATTTGCTCGCGGTCCTGCTTGCGAATAAGCTCTTCGAGACGGCTCACTTCAGCACGCAGCGAGTCAAGCTCGCCTGCCACCGCAGCATTTTTCTGATTCAGCTCCAGTGCATCTGCCTGCGCAAGCCTCAAAGCATCCTCTGCCAGAGCAACCTCGCCCTCCGCACTTGCCACCGCTTCATTGAGGCCGTCAAGTCCGTCACGCAGTTCGACCTCGCGACGCTTTCTTGCAAGCACGCCTGCATGCACGCGGCCATCAGCTGTTGCATCCTCGCCCAGACGCTCATGCGGCGCAAGCACTATCTTGCCCTGCGGCCACACGACAGAGCCATCACGCGCGACAAAGCGAAAATGCGGGTAGTTCTCGCTTGCTGCAATGGCCTCCTGACGCGTCTTCACCAGGTAGACGTCACCCAGCATCGATTCGACGGCCGCGCAGTATTTTTCTTCTATGTTGAGTGCGTCCATCAGCGCCTTACCACTCTTTGGTGGAGCATACTTTTTTGCACTCGCCTTTTGGTCGCCTTCGCGCGCATGGCACAACAAGGGGATGATGGGCAACTCCCCCCGTGGGGTTTCTGATGAGTCCAAAAGGGTGCCCAGGGCAATGGCAGACTGCCAGTCTTCGACAAAAACGCCAAAGACGTCAACGCCCAGCAGGGCTTCGATGAAGGCTTCGTTAAAGTCAGAATCCTTTTTGACGCGGATGTGGTCGACAATTGGACCCAGGTAGCCTTCGGGTTTTTCGCTCAAGTTAGCAAGGCTTTTCAGCGTGGGTGACGCGGCCTCAAAGGCGCGGTCGACCTCTTCGATGGCCTGCAGTTCTGCACGCGCGGCAAAGAGCTCATCGCGCGCAGCTTCAGATTCACGGCGGCGCGATTCGACAATGCGCACGCGCTTATCAACATCGGCTGACGCTAGGGTGCGCTCGCGCTGACTGATGGTCAGTTCTGCGTCCAGCGTTTCAAAGCGCGAACGTCTGGCAGACAGTGTGTCGCGCAGGGCTGCAAGCTCGCTGTCGAGACCTTCGCAGCGTTCTCCCAGCAAATCTTTTTGAGTCAGCAATGAGGCCAGAGCCTGATCGCTTTTCATCGTGCGGTCATGGCAGTCTTTAAGCTGAGCCTGGGCACGACGCACATTTACGACCAGTTTTGACAGGCTGGCATCGGCTTCAACGCGAGCACGCTTCGCCGCCTCTGAGCTCCGGCGTGCCTCTGCCAGTTGCTGATACAGCACTTCAAGCTTTGCCTCTGCAGCGGTTTTTTCGCTGGCAAGACGATCGCGCTCTTCACGGGCGATGCCGATTCTTCTCTCTGCGGTATGCATCGTTTGACGCAGTTCAGAAAAATTATCAATGAGGTTCTTGCCTTTTTCGTCCAGCAGCAGCTTTCCGCCCTCAAGACGGGCAACAATCTTTTCGCAGCGACTGCGTTGCTCGCCGATGTCGCCTACGAAAAGTCCCTTTTCTTCTAACATGTGCTGCAGCTTGCTCAGTTCGCGCTCGCGCTCTGCGTGCTCATAGCGGGCAAGCTCGAGGGCCGCATCAGCCTCTTTTTCAAGCTTCGAGACCTGTTCGTATTCTGATTGCAAAATGCGCAGGTCGTCAACCGCAAGCGCGACTTCTACCTCGCGCAGCTCGCGGCTTAGCTCCGTGTACTTGACGGCTCTGCTGGCCTGGCGTTCCAGCGGACGCAACTGGCGGTCGATTTCAGAGGCAATGTCACCGGCACGTGACAGGTGACCATCAAGCCCCTTGAGCTTGCGCAGGGCTGCCTCTTTACGCTTCTTGTGCTTGAGGACGCCGGCCGCCTCTTCAATCAGAGCGCGACGCACCTCAGGTCGGGCATCCAATACTTCTGACAGACGCCCCTGACTAATAATCGAATGAGCCTCACG
>WRBW01000035.1 GCA_009784345.1 Coriobacteriia bacterium
ATGGCATCACTGGTGACAGACTGAACCGTACCACCAGTCATGCTCAGGGTCGAGTTAGCACCTGTGATTTCAATGGCATAAGAGCTATTAGCACTAATCGTTCCGCCACTCATGGTGATAGAAGTATTGGGTGGAATCGTTGTTGTTGCGGTACACAGCGCAACACCGCTACCCGTTGCCTGAATAAGGCCGCCTGACACCGTTGCATTTGAAGAGCTACCGGCAAGGTTTATACCGCGACCATTAGCTGTTGTGATAGTACCGCCCGTGACCTGAAGGTTACCCAGGGTCTGGATGCTGTAGGCAGTAGTAGCCGTATTGGTGTTTTGGACCACTCCCCCGCTTATGACGACATTGTAGCTGCCTTGCGTTTCACCATCACCCAGCATATTGATGGTGGGATTGGCATTACTTGAAGCGTTATTGGTTACCATGCCTCCACTGACGGTCACTTGCGTGTCAGAACCGGTCGAATGTATGGCACAGGCGGTTTGCGACTGCACCAGAGCTGTCGCGCCGCTGATGGTAATGATAGAGTTTTGGCCCGCTATGACATTGGCACCGGCGCCGTCATTGATGGCGTAGCCGTAGTCTGCAATGACAGATCCGCCATTGACGTTGACCTGCGTACCCGTAAGGGTTGCACTGCCGCCTATTTGTAAGGCAGAACCAGTTGAGGTGGTCGTAGGGTCTGATTTGAGGCTCTGTACCGTACCAGAGCCGTTGACGTTGACCGTGACATTATTTGCCGATATCAGAATCGCCGTACCAGAACTATCAGAGGTCACGATACCACCCTGGGCGACATTAACCGTGCAGCCGTCGCCGGTGACAGCGAGTGCTCCACTGGCAGAAGTCGAGCCGACGTTGACAATGAGGCCACCGTATACATTTAAGGTACCGCCGCCCGTGAGGGTAACGAGCTTCGAGCCGGGACGTGCACCGTGCAAGGTTGCTGTCCAGATGACCGTTGCGTCTGCTGGGACATTGAGCGTGATGCCGTTCGTAGAACCCGTCACGGTACCATCAATAGTGATGGTTGCCGCTGCAGGTACATTCAGTGTGCCCGATGGTCCTGCACCTGATGCCGTGGGTGCGATGGTGACGCTGTCGCCATTGGCGACCGTTGGTACCGTACCACCTGTCCAGGTGTAGGCAGCGGCAAGCGCGTTTTGCGGCGCCAGAGTGAAAAAAGCTAGCATTGCTGCTAGCATCAAGACACACGCCGTTGCGCCCTTTTTGCTACCCGAAAAAGATTGTGCGAGATGCATTATGCCATCCTTTGTATATCGTGGAGAGGCAGACCCTCCAGAGGTTGAAATTCATGGGTTAATCATAGCATCTACATACTTCGTTCGCAATTGAAATTCGATTAATTGTGATTATTTATCCCTCAATGGCATACGAATGGTATAAAAAGATCAAAAACGAGACCCCGCGTCGGAGCGCGGGGTGACAACCAGGCATGCAACTGCTGATGATGAATAGCTAGCGTAAGGAAGGCTATGTTTCTACTGACTGAAGCTAGCTATTCATCTGAAAGCAACCAAAAAAAGCCCCGGTATTGCTACCGGGGCTTTTGTACATGATATTACTAAGTGCTTAGACCAGGGGTGGGAACTTTCCAGCTTCCAGCCCCTTCTCAACCTCTGCAACTGCAGTGTCACCGATACCAGGCAGTTCTTTCAGCTCTGCTACTGTCTTACCTTCAAGATCAGCAACATTACCAATACCACCTTCAGCAAACTTGGTGACCCAGCGGGTCGATACGCCGATGTCTTTCAGGCTTACATCATGACCAGAGCTTACCAGGTCTGCCATGGCATCAACCTGACCGGCGGCCACGTCTTCACCTGCGACAGCATATTCATCGAGGGCAGAAAAATCTACCAGGTCAGCAGCAGCGGCTACCGTAGCAGCTTCATCGATCGATTCTGGCGTGACGCTAAAGTCAGTAAAGTCGATATCTGCACCGACATCAGCATCGGAATCAAGTGCTGGTGCACCCTCATCACCTTCTGCGGGAACATTAGGATCAAAGGTCTGTCCAACGTATTGTGATACGTCGATGCTAGCTTCGTCTTCGTCATTCCATGACATCAGGGCGTTGGCGATAAAGTCATCAGGGTCGATATCCCAGACTTCTGGTTCCGGAATCATTGATTCGATTTCCATCAAGTCTTCGCGCAGCGCGTCAGGTGCCAGGGCCGTATCTTGCTTGTTTTCATCAGCAATACGGGTGCCCTTGTAGCTGACGTCTACATTGCGATAGCGCTTCATACCGGTACCGGCAGGAATGAGCTTACCAATGATGACATTTTCTTTCAGACCAACCAGGTCATCTTCACGGGCCTCAATAGCAGCCTGTGCCAGAACCGTCGTCGTCCACATGAATGATGCCAGTGACAGGAAGGACTCTGAGCCCAGCGAGCGCATTGATGCACGTACGATCTGCAGCGGTCCAATCAAGGTGTCACGAGCCTCTGCTGGCTTGCCGCCTGATGCGATAATGGCATCGTTTGCTTCCAGATAGGCCAGTCTATCGACGTAGGAGTCAACCAAAAAGTCGGTGTCACCACTGTCCATAATCTTGACCTTTGAAAGCATGCGCGACGCAATAACCTCAAAGTGCTTGTCATTTAGTTCTACACCCTGACCACGATATACCGACTGCAGTTCCTGGATGATCCAGCGCAGCATGTTTTCGCGACCGACAATACGCAGGCGATCAGGACCGTAAGGGCGTCCCTTTGTCAGCGGATCACCAGGTGCTACTTCGGCGCCGTCTGCAACCACCAGCATATAAGGGTCAAGCTCGCGGGAAGTCCACTCCTGCTTTGCCTTACCTTTGCCGTTGCTGATATGGACTACTGCTCCCTCGCCTTCCTCGCGAATCTCGACGACGCCGCCAATCTGCGCAAGCTCTGCAAAGGTACGGTTGGCCTTTGGAGACTCGAGGATTTCGTTAACCAGTGCAAGACCGGCTTCTTTGTCGGTAATATCCTTACCAGCAACACCACCGGTGTGGAAGGTACGCATGGTCAGCTGGGTTCCTGGCTCACCAATCGACTGCGCAGCGATAACACCAACAGCCGTACCGATGTCGACAGGCTTGCCGTTTGACAGGTCGTAACCGTAGCACTTTTGGCAGATGCCGCGACCCTCAAGACAGGTCAGTGCGGTGCGGATGCTGACTTCGGTGTGGCCAGCAGCCTCGATGGCTGCCACCATGGCAAGATCCTTAATGTATTCCCCGCCGGCCAGCACGACATTGCCCTTTTTGTCACAGACATCAGTGGCGACGACGCGACCAATCAGGTTGTCATCAAAGTCTCCGTTTTTGTGCACGGCACGCAGAGGCATGGCAACACCTTCAAAGGTGCCGCAGTCTTCGGTGCGCACAATGGCGTCGTGAACAAAGTCGAGGAAACGACGGGTGGTGTATCCACCAGTCTCGGTACCCAGTGCGGTATCTGCAAGACCCTTACGGGCACCGTGCGTTGAAATAAAGTATTCCAGCACGGTCAGACCTTCGCGGAAGTTCGTTTTAATAGGACGGTCGATGACGTCACCCTTTGGTGATTGCATCAGACCACGCATACCAGCAAGCTGGCGGATTTGCTTCAGGTTACCACGAGCACCAGACTCTGCCATCAGGTAGATGGGGTTGTTGGTGTCGAACTGGTCGACCATGGCGTCTCCGACCGCATCAGTAGCGCGATTCCAGATGTTAACGACCTGACGACGACGCTCAACAGAGGTCAGCTCGCCCATGTCGTAGCTGTCTTCGACTTCCTGTGCCTGTGCTTCAAAGTCTGCCAGGATTTCAGCCTTGTTGGTAGGAATCATGGCGTCATACAGCGACACGGTAAGACCTGCATGGGTGGCGTAGTGAAAGCCCAGACGCTTCAGGTCATCGAGGATGCGGCTGATGTCGTTTGTCGAATAGCGACCGGTCAGGTCTTCAACAACAACGGCAATCGCGCCCTTATCCAGCGGATAGTTGATGTAGGCATAGTCATCGGGCAGGCAGCGGTTAAACATGATGCGACCAACGGTCGTCTCGATGCGTTGACCAGCGTGCATTTCAACAGCAGCGCCACCCTTTTCATTGATGATGCTGATGTCACGCGTCAGACGTACCCAGATTTTTGCCTGCAGATTCAGCTCTGCACGCGTATCGTAGGCAAAGACAGCCTCGGTGGTGTTCAGGAACACGCGACCCTCGCCCTCAGAGCCTTCAAGGGTGCTGGTCAAGTGAAAGATTCCCAATACCATGTCCTGTGAAGGAGTAGCCAGAGGGCGTCC
The DNA here is from genome assembly GCA_009784345.1 of Coriobacteriia bacterium. GTDB lineage: Bacteria > Actinomycetota > Coriobacteriia > WRKU01 > WQUG01 > WRBW01. The sequence continues at coordinate 4,309 of WRBW01000035.1, forward strand.
ATTAGCTGGAGACTTAATGTTGTTGGTAGACAGCATCAAGACACGAGCTTCAGCCTGTGATTCAGTTGAAAGTGGAATGTGAACCGCCATTTGGTCACCGTCGAAGTCTGCATTAAAAGCGGTACAGACTAGCGGATGCAGCTGGATAGCCTTACCTTCAACCAGTACGGGCTCGAAGGCTTGAATACCCAGACGGTGCAGTGTGGGGGCGCGGTTTAGCAATACGGGATGGTCGCTGATGACCTCTTCCAGCACGTCCCAAACAATAGAACGCTGACGTTCTACCAGCTTTTTAGCAGCCTTAATGTTTGCTGCACCGTCACGTCCGTCACTTTCGGTGTGACGGTCAACCAGGCGCTTCATGACAAAGGGCTTAAAGAGCTCCAGCGCCATGTATTTTGGCAGACCACATTGGTGCAGTTTCAGCTCTGGACCACCGACGATTACCGAACGACCTGAATAGTCAACACGCTTACCCAAGAGGTTTTGACGGAAGCGTCCCTGCTTACCGTTCAAGGTGTGCGACAGCGACTTCAGGGCGCGACCAGAAGGCCCCTTTACCTGACGACGGTCATCACGACGGTTGTCGAACAGCTTGTCAACAGCTTCTTGCAGCATGCGCTTTTCATTGCTGACAATGATGTCGGGAGCCCCCAGATCAAGCAGCTTGCGCAGACGGTTATTGCGGTTAATTACACGACGATAGAGGTCGTTAAGGTCACTGGTCGCAAAACGTCCACCGTCGAGCTGAACCATGGGGCGCAATTCTGGCGGCATGACGGGAACGGCATCCATGACCATCCACGCAGGATTAATGTGCGACTGCGCAAAGGCGTCAACCACGGACAGACGCTTGATAATTTTCTTTGTCGAAGCAGAAACAATGGTGGGGTCTTCTGCAGCGGCGTGAACCTCTGACAGCTGCTTGCGAAGCTTCGTACGCAGTTCCTGCAAGTCAAGATTCGACAGCAGAACACGCACGTTTTCAGCACCCATACCACCGGTAAAGTAACCTTCGTCACGCATGGTACCGTCGGCCGCAACCTGAGGTCCGTACAGACGCATCATTTCACGATAGACCAGCTCGTCATCGAAAATCTGCATAGGCTGCAGCTTCAAGAACTGGGCAAAAGCTTCTTCGCGAATCTCGACACGCTCTTCGAAGTCATCGAGGACATCGCTACGGTCAGATTCTGCGTCTTTAATAATCAGCTTAACGCGGGCTTCGACTTCCATTTCTGGGTACAGTTCGTCGTCTGCATCAAGTTCAATTTCACCATTGCGGAGTGCGTCCAGCGTCCGCGCAGCACTGGGGAAACGGGCAGCAAGGCTCAAGCTATCCATCAGCTTGTCCAGTTTTTCCTGGGCGCCCTCCCCTGCTTTACCACCCTTGACGATGGCTTTTTGCGCGCTGCGAATGCTGCGAGCCTCAGTTGCCTTTGAAATCATGCAGGCGACCTGATAGTCATCGAAGCTTTGCAGGGCAATAGCAAGACCCTTGTTTTGACGCTGCTCGATGTCGACGATGTCACGATCGCGCTCGCGGACAAATTCTTCCAGCGACGCTTCCATTTCTTCGCGCAGGTCTGCGGCGTCTTCTTCACGAGCCTCAAAGTTGACGCTGGTGACGATAGGGCTCACAAAGTACAGAACCTTTTCCAGATCCTTGTACTTTAGGTCGAGCAGCGTGCTCATGTGCTTTGCCACACCTTGGGTGTACCAAACGTGGCTGACAGGTGCGGCCAGCTCGATGTGACCCATGCGCTCGCGGCGAACCTTGGCGCGGGTGACTTCTACCCCGCAGCGCTCGCAGATAACTCCACGATAGCGGACGCGGCGATACTTACCACAGGCACATTCCCAGTCCTTCGTAGGACCAAAGATGCGCTCGCAAAACAGACCATCCTTTTCAGGCTTCTGGCTGCGATAGTTAATGGTCTCAGCTTTTTTTACTTCTCCGTTTGACCAGCTACGAATCTCATCAGTGCTGGAAAGCTTGATGCGTAAACGATCAAAAGAACTTACATCAATGTCTGGCATTGTTATTCCTTTCCAGCTTCTGCGGTCGTGTCAGCAGCGTCGGCGTCGGCCTTCAGGTCAAGTGCGTCAGCCTTGCCATCGGTCGCTGCGATAATGTTGTCAATGTTGCTGAGGTCTGAAAGATCACTCAGGTCAAGGTCGATAGGTGCCGCGTCTGCGTCTGCACCTTCAGCAACGGCAGGCGTTGCGGTGGCGGTGACGACTTCAGTGCTGCTGCCGTCTTCTGAGCCCAGTCCTGCCCCGCGATCCAGATCCATCGGTCCTGAATCATCCAGATTCCAGTCAAGGGCTCCCATGAGGTCGCTTTGACGTTCTGCCTGGCCGGCACTGACCTCTTCAAGGAAGCTTGCAGCTGCCTCTGGGTCAAGGTTGTCGGTTAAGGCCTCGAGATCCATAAAGGATGAAGCCTCTGTGTTTACAATCGAATCAGCATCTGCCAGATCGATGTTTTGGCCGCCGTCGGTCAGCGCCTCGATGTTAAGACCCAATGACTTGAGCTCGGTCACCAGAACGTTGAAGCTTTCTGGCATGCCCGGTTCAGGGATGTTTTCACCCTTGACGATGGCTTCGTATGCCTTGACGCGGCCTACCAGGTCGTCAGACTTGACGGTCAGGATTTCGCGCAGCAAGTAGGCAGCACCATAGGCGTACAGTGCCCATACTTCCATTTCACCGAAGCGTTGTCCACCAAACTGAGCCTTACCACCCAGAGGCTGCTGGGTAACCAGCGAGTAAGGACCGGTCGAGCGGGCGTGAATCTTATCGTCAACCAAGTGGTGCAGCTTCAGCATGTAGATTTCGCCAACGGTAACGGGCTTATGGAAGGGCTCGCCCGTACGTCCGTTATAAAGCGTCATCTTGCCTTCGCGTGAAATGCGAGGGACAAAGTCCATCATGGCCTTGTCGCCAAAGCGCTCGGTCGCTTCGAGCTCGAGGTTGCGGTTTGCAGCATCAAGGCTCTCAGAGATTTCGCCCTCTTTGGCACCGTCAAATACCGGAGTCGCCACGCGCATGTTGCCAGGAACAGATTTCGTAGCCTTTTCGTCATCGCTCCAGCCGGCATATGCTGCCCAGCCCAGGTGGGTTTCAAGCAGCTGTCCGACGTTCATACGCGAGGGAACACCCATGGGGTTCAAGATAATATCGATTGGCGTGCCGTCTGCCATAAAGGGCATGTCTTCTAGTGGCAGAACCTTCGAGATAACACCCTTGTTACCGTGGCGACCTGCCAGCTTATCGCCCTCTTGAATCTTACGCTTTTGGGCAACAAAGACACGTACCAGCTCATTAACGCCGCGCTTCAGCTCGACGCCGTCCTGGCTATTGTCTACTTGCTGGATCTCGATAACGCGACCCGATACACCGTGAGGTACGCGCAGTGATGAGTCACGTACATCATGGGCCTTCTCGCCAAAGATTTGGCGCAGCAGGCGCTCTTCTGCGGTTGGTTCGCCCGATTCACCCTTTGGTGTTACCTTGCCAACCAGTACATCACCTGGATTGACTTCCGTACCAATGCGGATGATCCCGTCTTCATCAAGATTTGCGAGCATGTCGTCTGACAGGTTTGGTACCTCTCGTGTAATTTCTTCAGGTCCGAGCTTCGTTTCGCGTGCTTCAATTTCGTATTCCTTAATGTGGATAGAGGTCAAAAGATCGTCTCTTACCACACGTTCACTAATAATAATTGCGTCTTCGTAGTTGTAACCACCCCAGGGCATGAAGGCGACCATCAGGTTTTGACCCAGGGCCAGCTCGCCGCCGCTTGTTGAAGGTCCGTCAGCCAGTGGCTGCAGCTCTTCTACTTTGTCGCCCAGGCTCACGAGTGGACGGTAGTTCAGGCAGGTACTTTGATTGCTGCGTGAAAACTTTGGCAGCGTGTAGGTCTCAGTGGTACCGCTGGTAGATTCGACCTCGATGCGACGTGCGTCTACATAGCTAACGGTACCGGCTTCACGTGCCAGTACGACCTCGCCCGAATCCTGGGCGATCGTTGCTTCAAGTCCGGTGCCAACCAGAGGCGACACGGGCTTGAGCAGCGGCACTGCCTGACGTTGCATGTTGGCACCCATGAGCGCGCGGTTTGCATCGTCGTGCTCGAGGAAAGGAATCAGCGCCGTTACGGCTGAAACCATCTGACGTGGAGACACGTCCATGTAGGTAACATCTTCTGGCAAGCGTTCTTCAGGTTCACCAAACTGACCATCAGCACCAGCACCCTTAACACGGCACAGTACACGTTCGTTTTGGAAGGCGCCTGTTTTGAAGTCAATAGGCTCATTTGCCTGGGCAATAATCTCGCGCTCTTCAGCATCTGCCGTCAGATAGTGAATCTCGCTGGTAACCTTGCCCTTTTTCACCACGCGATAAGGCGTTTCAATAAAGCCGTATGAGTTCACCTGCGCATAAGTTGCCAGTGAACCAATCAGACCAATGTTCATACCTTCAGGCGTTTCAATAGGACAAATGCGTCCGTAGTGGCTGGCGTGAACGTCGCGCACGTCGATTTTTGCTTCACGGGCGCTGCGAATACCGCCACGACCAATAGCTGAAAGACGACGTTTGTGAGCAAGTCCAGCGACGGGATTTGTCTGGTCCATAAACTGTGACAGCTGTGATGAACCGAAAAATTCCTTGATGGCTGCACTGATGGGTCGAATGTTGATCAAAGATTCAGGGCTGATGTCTTCTGGTGACATGGTAGTCATGCGCTCTGACACGGTGCGTGCCATGCGGGCAAGACCAATACGGAATTGGTTTTGAATAAGCTCGCCGACTGTTGAAATGCGGCGGTTACCCAGGTGGTCGATATCATCAACCGTGTAGCCTTCAGCACCTTCAACCAACTTGCAGAGGTACTCAATAGTGGTAATGATGTCAGTAGGAGTCAGGGCGACTTCATCGTCTGCAAAGTCGAGACCGAGTTTTTTATTGATTTGATAACGACCAACACGTGCCAGGTCGTAGCGTTGCTTGTTGTAGTAGAGGCCTTCAAGCATCGTGCGGGCAGCTTCAGTAGTTGGATGCTCGCCGGGACGCAGACGCTTATAGACTTCAATCAGTGCATCGTCGCGCGTCGTCGTAGTGTCACGAGCCAAGGTGCGTTCGATGACCTCAGAATCATTGAAGAGCTTCATGAACTCTTCAGGAGTCTCTGCAATGCCCATGGCACGCATGAACATGGTTGCCGGAACCTTACGGCTGCGGTTCACGTTTGCCTGAATGGCACCAACGCGGTCAATTTCAAAAGACAGCGGAGCACCACGATGTGGCTTGAGCTCTGCTGTGTAGAATTCATTTTTGTCACGGCGCTCATCGATGGCAAAGTACACACCAGGTGAACGTTGCAGCAATGATACGATGACGCGCTCACTACCATTGATGATAAAGGTCGCGCGCTCCGTGATGGTTGGGAAGTCGCCCAGGTAGATCAGGTTCTTTTGGAGCTCTTCACCCGATTCACGGTTGATGACTGACACATTAGCCAAAAGCGATGACTGATAGGTCAGACCCTTTTCCTTACATTCTTCAATCGTGTTTTTGGGAGGACTAAAGATGTAGTCCCCGAGGATGACGGCGAATTTTTCATCGCGGTCGTAAATGGGTGAAATCTCTTCGAAGACAGCACGAAGACCCTTTTCTTGGAACCATTTAAAGGAGTCTCTTTGAATGCTGAGTAGATTTGGTACTTCGAGGATTTCAGGAGATTTTCCAAAGCTTCTTCTGTCTGCCACAGAGGTGTTTCTTGCTTTGGACTTGACAGGGGAACCGGTACTTTTTGGCACGAGTTGATTCCTCCTCAGGAATATAGTAGACAACAAATCAGCAATCCGCTATTTTAGCCCAGTAAATACAGGGCTGTCAACAGCGGATTGCGAAAAAATATAAGGTTGTCGTGCTCTTAGTGCCTGCTATTCGAGGGTGCCTCGACTAACGTTGCACGTAGTATAGCAAGCACCAGGTTGTTTTTGCAAATTCCCTACCACTCGACCCGACATAGAGTCTGGATGCCTGGTGTGCTAGGGGGTGTAAATGAAGTCGTCGTAAGATATGACTTCGTCAATATATCCCTTACGATAGGCCCAATCCATAATGTCATCAACCTGGTCCTTTGAAGGCAGTGCAGCCATCGCATAAACCTGCATGCTGTAGCCAGCCTCGATTGAACCTTCAGGCAGGTTAGCCTTTTCGGTCAAGAGCTCTAGGTAGGCATCAGGGTTGTCGTTAATCATGGTCGCACCACGATCCCAGGCCTCTTTCAGCAACTCGACGGTATGTGCTGCCCCGTCTTGCGCCAACCAGTCTGCACGAACACCCAGCACCGTCGAGGTAAAGTCCTCGATGTCTTTTTCATTCACTAGAATGTGGGCGCCCTCGGTCCCCATGACACTTGCCAGCGTCCAGGGCATAGTTGAAGCCTTGATCTGGTCTGCCATCAGTAGCTGTGGACGCGCGCGCAGGTCTGCCACTTGCTCCAGAACAATCTGGTCTTCAGGAACGCCTGCTTCGGTCATGGCGCGGTACAGGATGTACTCTTCCAGTGAAGCCTCTGCTGCAGCAACCGGAACACCAGCTAACTGCTCGATGCTGGTGATGCCGCTGTTAGGGCTTGATACGACAGCCCCGCGTGATGGTGCCATACGCATGACGGCCTTGGTATCAATGCCAGACTGCGTCAACTGTGCCGTAGACAGCATGCCCAGGGTGCCACCTTGAGCCTCATTGGCAGTAATAGCTGCCAGCATGTCGCGGCTTGATGCAAAGGTCACGATGTCAACATCAAGACCCAGCTCTGCAAAGACCCCTTCATTTTGAGCCACCCAGAAAGGCAGCATGTCGTCACTGGGTACCGCAGCCAGAGTAATGGGCAAAACGGGTTGCTCCTCCACGGTTTCTGAAACGACCTCTTCGACAGCAGCATCAGAGTTATCTGTGCTACAGCCCACCAGCGCAAGCCCCATAATGAGCACCAACGCAAGTGTCCATACGACGTACCTTTTCGTCTTGTTCATACTTCTCCTCTTAAATATTTTCAGCAGCTATTCTGTTAAACTGCTAATACACCATGGAAGAAAATACCACATACCGCGACTTGAACGTCAAGGCTGCAATTCAACTTATGGCACCCCATACTTGGGTGGCAGCCGTGGCTCCTGTGTTGGTGGGGGCAACGCTCACGATTGGGCTGCGCGACTTCACGCCTTTTGACTTTTTCACGACGGGTTGGGCAGGCGCGACGGCGCTTTTGATTGTCGTGCTGATGCTGGTATGTGCCATCTGTGCCCAGTCTGCCGTCAACACCTTAAACGACTACTACGACTTCAAATCAGGCACCGATACGGCTGAAAACTGCGTCGATGAGACGGACGCTGCCATCATCTACCACCAACTGAATCCGCGCAGCGCTAAACATCTGGCGCTAGCTCTCGTGGGGGTCGCCTTTGCCTGCGGCCTGGTCGTCACCTGGTTGTCGACCCCGCTGGTACTGCTGCTGGGACTGGCAGGCGTTGCCGCCGTCTTGCTGTATTCAGCAGGACCTAAGCCCATCAGCTTCTTGCCGATAGGCGAACTGGTATCAGGCCTTGTCATGGGCGGCTTTATCACCTGGGCAACCTACCTGGCCATGACCGGTCACCTCAGCTGGCTTGCCATGCTGGGGGCTGTGCCACCGCTCATCACTATCGCCCTGATTATGCAGGTCAACAACACGGCTGACATCGAGCGCGACATCACGGCAGGACGCCGCACGCTGCCGATTCTTATTGGTGCGCGGCGGAGTGCGTCCATGATTGCCGCCTTATCGGTGCTGGCGCTCTTTTTCTGTCTGAAATTTGTCTTTTTCACGGCTCCCTGGGGTGTGCCCGTCATACTGCTTGCCGCCTTTGTGTCACGCAAGCACCTGCTGCTGCTGAAGCGTGGCCCCTACGATGCCGAAAACCGCCCTGCCGTCATGAAGGCAGTGGTTGCCCAAGCCGTGATAACCAACGCCGCCTTCATCGTGGCGATACTGTTAGGAGCACACTTCGTATGATTTTTACCGCCGCCAGCAATTCTGATGCGCACGAACATCCCGTCACGGCTCACGACGCAAGCCCCGAAGAAAAGACGGCGCGCGCCTATGAGATTTTCCAGACCATCAGCACCGACTACGACAAGGTCAACGATGCCATCAGCTTTGGGCAGCATCGTGCCTGGAAGCGCAACATGATCAAGCGCATTGTTGCAAGCAAACCTTCTGACATCCTTGACATTGCAAGCGGCACCGGTGACATCGCGATTTGGCTGGGTCAGGAACTGCCTGATGCCCGCATCGTTGCCAGTGATTTTGCACCCAACATGCTTGAAGTAGCAAAAAAACGTATCACAGAAGCAGGGCTTACCAATGTCAGCACGCGGGTGCAAGATGCGACAGCACTTGACTATCCTGACAACAGCTTTGATGTCTGCTGCGTAAGCTTTGGTATGCGCAACATGCCTGACTACGCACTGGTCACGCGCGAGATGACGCGCGTCCTGCGCCCGGGCGGCAGCTTCTACTGTCTTGATTCGTCCTACCCAACAAACCCGATCATCAAGCCCTTTTTCAAGCTCTACTTCAAGTTCGTGATGCCCAAAATTGGCGGCATGATTTCAAAAGCCCCTGCAGAATACCAGTGGCTCAACGATTCAACCGAAGTCTTTTTGTCCAAAACAGAACTTGCAGACCTCCTAAAATCAGAAGGCCTGCAAGACGTTGGCTACAAGAGCTTTATGTTTGGAGGCTCAGCGCTCCACTTTGGTACGAAGCCAATCTAGAAGCGATATGAGCAGTCGAGGGCGAATGGGTAGCGCAAGGAGGGCTATCCCTTCTACCGACTGAAGCTGCTCATTCGCCCGATGAAAAATCTCTAAGGATTCCAGACGAGGTCAGTATAGCTGACATCGC
>WRBW01000036.1 GCA_009784345.1 Coriobacteriia bacterium
CCATGCGTACCAGTTGATAAAGCTCATCTGGCTGCAAGATGTCGATAACGCGTGCAGCCTCGACATCGCGCGGATCTGCGGTCATGACACCGTCGACGTCTGAATAAATCTCTACTGCATCGGCGTCAAGTGCTACCCCGAGTGCGCATGCCGTCGTGTCGCTGCCACCGCGGCCCAAGGTCGTCAAATAGCCCGAGGTGCTGATACCCTGAAAGCCGCAGACCACGGGAACTTGTCCTGCGTCTGCCGCCTCGATAAGTGCTGCGGGACAGACGGACAGTATACGCGCATCCTTGGCCGTGTCATCGGTGACAATGCCTGCTTCGGCGCCCGTAAAGGCGCGAGCGTTGATGCCTGCTCGGCGCAGTTCGTGGGCTATTTTGACTGCAGAAATGACTTCGCCCACTGATGTCAGCAGGTCGTATTCGCGGTCCGTCGTCGGCATACCCGCGATTTGATCTATCAAAGTATCGGTCGCATAGGGCTCGCCACGACGACCCATGGCAGATACAACCAGCACGGGCTTATGACCCACATCGAGGTGTTCTTGTACTTTTGCTGCCAGATGGGCGCGCCCCTCAACGGTGGCAACCGAGGTACCACCGAACTTGCATACGACGTAATTAGTAGCCATATTTAACTCCCTGTTTACTAAAGCCGCTCCTGATGTTCAAGGTCAAGGAATGGTGAATATTATTTGAGGTAAGCCTACTTGAAGCTAGGTGTCTGAAAATAATGTTCGGCATGACGATGAGATCGTGCATCAGGTGTGGCTTTCCATGAGGTTTTCGAGACCAATAATAAGGCCTGACTGTTCTACTACCTTTTCACACGCCAGCACCACACCGGGCATGAAAGAATTACGATGAATCGAATCATGACGCACGGTCAAGGTCTGACCCAGACCGCCAAAAATAACCTCTTGATGGGCAACGTATCCCGGCAAGCGCACCGAATGCACGGGAATACCCTCGACCAGTGCCCCGCGCGCGCCAGCACAACCCGGAAGCTCTGTCTCTGCACCGGGGATCGTATCAACGTAGTCTGGCACGGTACGCGCCCGCACTTCTGCGAGCAGTTCTGCCGTGCGCTTAGCGGTACCCGAAGGCGCATCGAGCTTATTATCGTGATGATATTCAATCACTTCGGCCTGCGGCATAAAGGGCATAATCTTTTGAGCCATCTGCATCATAAGCACGGCCCCAATAGCAAAGTTTGGTGCAATGAAGAGGCAGCGGTCAGGTGCAATAAGCAGGCGGAGTTCGTCCAGTTGCTGCGCAGACAAGCCCGTCGTTCCCACAACGCAATCAAACCCAAGCGGAAGTGCCGCCTTCAGGTTGGCCTCGATGACATCAGGGCGTGTAAAGTCGATGAGCACCGTACGCTGCGTCGCAGGGTCTACGATACCCGCTGCCATAAGCGCATCAAGGCTGGCAAAGGCATCATCAGCACCGCTTCCCTCTAGCACAGGGTCGATACGTGCGACCAGCTCGAGGCTTGACGCCTCGCCAACCGCCTTGACGGTTTCGAGCCCCATCTGCCCCAGAGCGCCTACAACGACGACGGGAATGGCACGTGGCATCGCAGCTGTGGCGTTTGTAGTATCTGTCATATGGCAGGCTCCAATTTCTGAGTCGTAGTTTCGCTGTGGACGCACTCCTCCTTGAAGGGCCCAACCACAGCAGTGAGCTTCGGGCTTCCGGCAAGCTCTGCTGCGAGCTCCGATATGTCATCGATGCTCACGCGGTCGAGCTTTTCAAGTGCCCTGTCAAAGGTCAGCGGCTCGAGACCGTTGAGCACCGCATCGCCCAGACGCAGCATACGCTTCGAGGTTGATTCAAGCGACAGCGCTAGGCTGCCTTTGGTCGCCTGACGGGCCAGTTCAAGCTCATCTATGCTGATGCCCTCGCGCGCAGCACCTGTTGCGATTTTAGCCAGTTCGACTTCGATGAGCTCGCGAACCGTGTCGGCATTATCAGGTCTTGTTCCTGCGTAGATAGTGTAGGCGCTGCCGCCCTGATACAGATGTGGGCGTGAGTAGACGGCGTAGACCAGGCCGAGCTTTTCGCGAATCTCTTGAAAGAGGCGCGAGGACATGGTGCCGCCAAAAGCCGAGTTCAGCAGTGACAGCGCAAAGCGACGCTCATCGTTTGAGGCAAAGGTCGTCGTTCCCAGGTAGATGTGAGCCTGTTCAGTGTCTTTGTAGCGCACGGCGCGCAGATCAGATTCGATACGCGCTGGTGCGCTGCGTGCAGAGCTCAAGCTGCTGCCAGATGTGCCGTCTGATGCAGGCAGCCCGTCCAGATGTTGTAGTGCGAGCTCGACCAATTCATCATGGCTCAGATTTCCCGCTGCTGCGACAACACAATTATCCGCCGTGTAATGCTTTGACTTATAGGCAAGTCCCGCTGCCTGGTCAAAAGTTGATACTGATTCGCGGGTGCCACCGATGGGAAGACCTAGGCTGTGGCTAGGCCATAGTGATTTATAAAAGAGCTCGACTGCCTGATCTTCAGGGTCGTCTTCGCTGCGGGCGATTTCTTCTATGACGACTTCGCGCTCGAGCGTACAAGCATCTTCATCAAAGGTCGAGTTGCAGACCATGTCTGAAATAAGCTTGAAGACCTCTGGAAGTGACTCGTCGATGAAGGAAGCAAAATAGCAGGTCGATTCCTTTGAAGTAAAGGCATTTTGCTGTGCTCCCAAACGGTCAAAAGCCTCTGAAAGGCTTCGTGCATCGTAGCTGGGGGTACCCTTAAACATCATATGTTCAATAAAGTGAGAAACGCCATCTTCACCTGCGATTTCATCGCGCGAACCAACCTTGAACCAGATGCCCAGAGCCACCGACCGCACACTTTCCATCTGTTCTGTTATAACCGTAATACCGTTATCCAGGACGGTCTTTTGAATTGTCATGAAGCTCCTTGTGTTTTGAAATGAGCCGTGCAAAATCAGGCGCACACACGCCCTGTCTATGGTATCAAATCAGCTGCGTTTCTATGTGTGAGCCCTGTGAACTTAGGACATTTTTTTGTTGCCGAGAGGTGGCTTATCTGAGCGCAGATGAAGTAGGCACAATTGCGGAGGGCGGGAGTTCATCCCGCCCCCACTTTTTATGTATACCTGACAGCTCCTGTAGAGCCCCCAGAAGTTTATGCACTAGGGTCTTACTGCGCCAATAAAATCAACCCTCCACATCGACTGCTCCGACACCAACCTCCCACTACTGGGCGCATGAATCATGCGACCGTTGCCAACAAAAATCCCAACATGGTGAATATCAGCAGGTCTTCCCGTGCGACTAAAGAATACCAAGTCACCCGGACGCATTAAATCGCTGCGATTTGGCGGGATAAAAACGCCCGCGTTAAACTGTTGACGCGAGGTGCGGGGCAAGTTAATGCCATAGGCTTCGCGGTAGGAAAACTGCACGAGGCCCGAACAGTCAAATCCTGCAGGTGTTGTGCCGCCCCATAGATAGGGAGTCACACCCACAAAGCGACGTGCCACATTTACGACGCCAGGGCGCTCGCGACCTAGGGATGGTGCGGGTGCTGGCGTGGGCGGTGGAGTCACCGTTTGTGAAGGTGGCGGTGTTGTCACGGAGGAGTTTGGCCCACCACTGTTAGCAGCACCGTTGTTGCCAGCATTATTGTTGCCCCCGCTATTGGCAGGCGGTGCTTCGTTTTGGGATGGGGTCTGCGGTGCGGGTTGCTGTGCAGCAGCAGCACGCTGCGCCTCTTCAGCTGCGCGTCTTTCGCGTGCCTCTTCTTCGGCACGCTGTTGTGCTGCTAGACGCTGCTCTTCTTCAATAGCTGCGCGCTGTTCATCAATGACCTGCTGCATCTGACTGTCGATACTTGACAGTACACGTTGCTGTTCGCGCAAGCTGCGCTGCACGGTTTCAAATTCTGCCTGCGTTCGAGCCGCAGCTTCACGCTCGATTTCGCGTTTTTGCTCTAACTGATTCTTACTACTTTCGATTTCGGCCCGCAGCTGACGCGCCTGCCTAATCATATCGGCATCGTTATCCATAATGGTGCGCAACAAATCAACGCGTTCCATAAAGTTACCAACACTACTTGACCTAAAGAGGAAAGAAATCAGGCTCAAGTCGCCATGCTGATAAGAACTAACCGCACGCTCTGACAAATGACCCTGGACATATTCAAGCTGCTCCTGATTATCTGCAAGCTGTACTTGCGCTTGCTCAATCTTTTCTGTCGTGTCCTCCAGCAGCTGCTGAGCTTCGAAATAGTTTTCTGAAGCGAGCTCTGTTTGGTAAGACAGTTCGTCGAGCTGAATCCGCACCTGACTGGCACGGTCACGCAGGGCTGCAATGTCAGCAGAGCGATCCGTGGGACTTGCCATCACCAGTGACGGAAAGAGTAGCGTCGCGATGAGAACTGAAATCGCGAACTGATATATACCCCTGTGCCTGTTTCGTAAAGAGAACATATATCAAGCATACTGAAAGTCGCAGCTCACAGCTGCTTTTTTGGGATATTGAGCCGCTTTGTTACGGGGGTGCAACAGGCTTGTAACCCAGGGGTTACCTTTGCTTAAAGTGCCGCTAATTCACCGTCCACACAGCGGTGTTTTTTGCCGTTGTGTGGTGAGTGAAGGAGTGGTTAAGCAAAAATCGATGCCTATCTAGAAAGTAGGTGAGATTTTTGAAGTGCCGCTAATTCGCCGTCCACACAGCGGCAAAGACGATGTTACCCAGGAGCCAGCCCTGTTGCGTACAACGATAGTATCCAGGGGTATGGACGCACTCCGCTTTTTCTAATAAACCCTTTTCGACCAGCTCATCGCATATGTCGGTCAGGCCCGCTGCCTGTATCGCGTGAATCGTCGCCCCCTGCTTTGTGCGCAAGGCGAGCATGACGTCTTCGCGCCGAGCTTCTGCCGGGCTCAAGTAATCATCTTCTGCGTGCGGATGCTTCAGGTCAGCGGCGTGCGCAACATAGTCTTCCAAACGCTCATGCATCACAAAGCGTACCCTGCTGCCTGCTGGTTTGCCCGCAGGGTTATTAAGCATTGATGCTGCGCTGGGACCGAGGCCTAGATAGTCGCCTCCTCGCCAGTAACGCAGATTCTGCCTGCTTTCCTCGCCGGGGCGACAATAACTTGAAATCTCATAACGCTCAAAGCCATGGCTCGCTAGCAGCTCCTGCATGTCGAGCATCTGTTGGGTGACACGGTCCTCATCAGGCAGGCAGAGCTGATCAGCATCGACCAGGGTCTCCAGTAGCGTTCCTGCCTCGACGGTCAGCGGATAGACGGCGATGTGGTCAACGAGCCCCAACAGTCGCTCCCACTGCGCCGCCGCGACCGAACGCTCAAGCTCAAAGGCATCAGGCAAGCCTAAAATGATGTCTGCTGACACGCGATAATCAGCAGATGCCGCTGCCTCAAGAGCCGCCCAAGCAGTCTGCTCATCATGAGCGCGCCCAATCAGCTTCAGGCAGTGGTCGTTTAGGCTCTGAACCCCCAGCGAGACGCGATTAAAGCCGGCTTTTGCAAGCGTCGTCGCAACCTGCGCGTTGAAGCTTTCAGGGTTTGCTTCAAAGGTGATTTCGCAGTCACTACTTAGGGTAAAGCAATCGGCGATGTGCGCAAGCGCTGCTGGCAAATATTGGTGGACATAAGACGGTGTCCCGCCACCAAAATACACGGAAGAAAGCTGACGACCAGCAAAGCGTCCGTCAAGGCTCAAGGCTGTGACCTGCGCTTTAAGTGCCGTAAAAAAAGCTGCTACTTCGTCTGATTGTGGTTGCAGCGTCAGCGAATAAAAGTCACAGTAAGTGCAACGCTGCACGCAAAAAGGCACGTGAATGTACAGGGCCAAGCGGTCATCTACCAAAAGACTAGTCGCCATGACGCTCCAGGTATTCCTGCGTCAAGGCATCAAGCTCTTCAAGAGTGCTCAAGTCGAAAAGGCGTCGGCGAAAGACTGCGGCAGCTGGCTGTCCTGCCACATACCAGGCGGCATGTTTGCGCATCCGCGCCAGATGTGGATCCCCGTACCACTCGATGGATTCTAAGGCATGTTGGCGCAACAGGGCCAGGCGCTGCGCAAGTCCTGGTGTCGGCGGCGGAGTCTGTCCATTCCTGAGAGCTGCAGCAGCTTCAAAAATCCAGGGGTTGCCATAGGATCCCCGCGCCACCATAACTGCATCACTGCCCGTTTCGCTCATGATTTCAAAGAGGCTTTCGGGCGTGAAGGCGTCGCCTGATGCAATCACGGGGACCTTGACGGCCTGTTTGACCGCCTTGATGATGCTGCGGTCAGAACGCCCCGTATAGAACTGGTCTTGAGTGCGCCCATGAACCGTTATGGCGCTTGCTCCTGCTGATTCCAACCCTTGTGCAAAGGCGACGGCGTTGACGCTGTCAGGCGACCATCCTTTGCGATGCTTGGCTGTGAGGGCGAGCTCACTGAAACCGGCCTTGTCGAGGGCTTCTCGCATGGCAGAGACAATACGCGCCGCCTGTTCGGGTTCTTTCATCAAAGCTGAGCCCTCGCCCTTGTTGACTACTTTGGGTACGGGACAGCCCATGTTGATATCTATCCCGAGGATGTCCTCGCCCAAAAGATCAGCCACTACCACAGCCTGGCTCGCCATGATTTCAGGCTCACGCCCAAAGAGCTGAATAAGCGCACTGCCCTTCTCCTCGGGGGCAAGGCGCAGCAGTTGATGAGATTTATTGCGCTTTTTGTCGTAATACAGACCTTTTGCGCTGACCATTTCCGAATAGCAGATACCAGACCCGTAACGCCTGTTGATCGCACGATAAGGACCGTCGGCGACACCTGCCATCGGTGCCTGCAAAACAGGATTTTCAGCGAGCTTGTCGAGGAAATGCATGAAGAGTCAGACTAGAGGTCACGCAGAGGCTGCGGTGCTTGTTCAAAACTTTCAGGCACCGCTTGCTGCACAGAGACGGCTGGTTGCGTTGGCACTACCGGCTGCACAGGTACTGGCTGCACAGGAACCTGCCCTGCTGCCACATAATCAGCCGTAACAGCCGCTGTTTGCTGGGTCGCTACCGGGACGATATGCGCTGCGGGTGCGGCTGCGGGTGCGGTAGCAACTTGCACGGGTGCAGGATCGCCCTTAGTTTCAAAAGTAGGCAGTTTGCCAACAGCCTCCAAAAGAGCAGCAATCAAGAGAAGTGTGCTAAAGGCGACAACGGCATAGAGACCGAGGTCAGGACCTGCACTTATCATCTCGCCTCCCATTTCACTGGCACGCGCAAACATGCCCGTGAAGGCAGAAAAGATGCCCAGCCATTGCAGATAGGTCGCCAGCGAAAAGGCGGAAATAATCAGCGCGAAAGCAAGTTCTGCGCGAGTGCGCCCCATAAACAGCGACAGCACAAACAGCAGGGCTGTTCCCACAAAAGCAATCAAAAGCAGGAGGTTTACGCCTGCCATCATGTTGAGAGCGGCGAGCTGACCTGCACCCATGCCCATGCCCATTCCCATATTTCCCTGGGACAGGGCTGCAGCATCTTCTGCCGCATTTCCTAGGGCAAGGTCATAGCCACTGACTGAAACGTTTACCATAGGACCGCAGGACACGGTGCCAAAGGGCAGAAAGGCCGCAAGTACGATGAGCAGACAAAGCGCTTTGACGATAGTTGAAAAATTCGCAGAATGAATCTTATCGGTCAGCTTCTTGCGAGACTTTTGAGCAGCTTCACCTGCCAGCATCTGCGTTTGCAGAGGCTGCGTTTGCAGGGGCACTGCACCCATTGGCAGATTAGGTGGCAGATTATGCGGTGGCTGCTGCATTTCTGGCATCGTCTGCCGCGACTGTGGCTGCTGCTGCGGCTGCGGCTGAGCAGGCGGCATCATCGGAGGCTGAGGCTGAGGATAATAAGGCTGCTGATTCATTAGTCATCTACTTTCAAAATCGCCATAAAGGCTTCCTGCGGAACCTCGACAGAGCCTATCGACTTCATACGCTTCTTACCTTTTTTCTGCTGCTCCAACAGCTTTTTCTTACGAGTAATATCACCGCCATAGCAGCGCGCCAAAACATCCTTGCGCTTTGCCTTGACGTTGGTGCGTGACAGCACCTTGCTGCCCACCGCTGCCTGAATAGGAACTTCAAACATTTGACGCGGAATAATGTCTTTCAGCTTTCGAGTCAACTGTAGACCACGTTCGTAAGCCTTTTCCTTGTGGACAATGAAGGAGAGTGCATCCACTGGTTTACCCGCAAGCAAGATGTCGAGCTTTTGCAGCTCACTGGGCTTGTAGCCACTGAATTCATAGTCAAGTGAAGCGTAGCCCTTGGTGCGCGACTTCAGCTGGTCAAAGAAGTCCAAAATCAGCTCGCCCAAAGGAATCTCATAGTGCATCTCGACCGTGTTGGGGCCCAGATACTGCATGTCGATAAAGGTAGCACGTCTGCCTTGTGCAAGCTCCATGACGGCACCGACGTAATCTGGTGGCACCAGTACCGTTGCCTTCAAATAAGGCTCTTCGATATGGTCAATCTTACTCACATCAGGAAATTCCTGCGGCGAATGTATGTCAAGCATGGTTCCGTCATGATCATTTAAGTGCACGTGATAGGAAACACTGGGGGCTGTCGCCAAAAGCCCAATGTCAAACTCGCGCTCGAGGCGCTCTTGAATGACCTCCATGTGCAGCAGTCCCAAAAAACCCACGCGAAAGCCAAAGCCTAGGGCGTGACTAGTTTCTGGTGAATAGACCAGCGCCGGATCGTTGAGCTTTAGTTTATCGAGCGCATCACGCAGGTCAGTAAACTGGTCCCCATCCAGAGGATAGAGTCCCGCAAAGACCATGGGCTTAATTTCACGATAGCCCGGCAGGGGCTCCGTGGCGCTGTTTTCAGCACCTGTGATGGTGTCACCGACGGTAACGAGAGCAGGGTCTTTGAGTCCTGTGATGTAGTAACCGACTTCACCAGCTGCAAGCTGGGGCAAGACGATGCTTTCTGGTGATTTGACGCCGACCTCTTCGACGTCAGCAATGACGCCATTTGCCATCATCTTGACCTTGTCACCGGTAGCAATAACGCCGTCCATGACGCGAATGAGGGCAATAACACCGCGATACTCATCAAACCAAGAGTCAAATATGAGCGCACGTAGGGGCACCTGAGGTGAAGGTTCACCATCTGGTGCGGGGATGCGTTCTACAACTGCTTCAAGCAGTTCAGCAATACCGTCGCCCGTTTTGCCGCTGGTTAGAATAGCGTCTTCGGCTGGTACCGCGAGCGATTCTTCAATCTCTGCACGAACGCGCTCGGGTTCTGCTGCTGGTAGGTCGATCTTGTTGATGACCGGAATGATCTCAAGATTCGCGTTCATGGCCAGCATGGCATTTGCCACCGTTTGAGCCTCAACACCCTGAGAAGCATCTACCACCAAGACGACCCCTTCGCAGGCGGCGAGCGCACGCGATACCTCGTAGGTAAAGTCGACGTGACCAGGGGTGTCAATCAGGTTCAGGCGGTAAGTTTGACCATCCGAAGCCGTGTACATGACACGTACGGCTTGTGCCTTGATGGTAATACCGCGCTCGCGCTCGATGTCCATACTGTCCAGCAGCTGCTCTTGCATGTCGCGCTGTGCCACTGTATCGGTTGATTCCAGAATTCGGTCAGCAAGAGTCGATTTGCCATGGTCAATATGAGCAATAATCGAAAAGTTACGTATGTTTTCGGTTGAATTTGCCGCGGAGTTAGCCGCGGAACTAGATGTAGTAGTCATAACTGCTAATTCTAACAGAGCATGGACCCTCTCCAACAAATACCAACAAATGAAATAGCGTCACTGCAAGCAGTCATGGGCTCAGAGATAAAAAATATCCACACCCCGTGCCTCTCAGGTTTTTTCAGTGCCGTACACTCTGCTTATTTTGATTCGCGCTGGGCAATAGTGGCTGCGCGAGCTTCTAGGAAGTCCTCTTCTGTTTGCAAGGTCTCTGTTTCTGCGGCGATGCGCTCCATTTCGCGCGGGATGGCAATATGCTGCGGACACTGGGGTTCGCATTCCCCGCAGTCGACGCAGTTGTCCGCGGTCCCCTGGTCCCCCAAAACCTTGATGCTGTTCAGATAACCAAAGGCCGTACCGCCCATTTTTAGCGCATTGTAGGCAGACAGCACGCGCGGAATCTCGACATCAAAGGGGCAGGGCATGCAGTAGTTGCAGTTGGTGCACGGAATGGCTGCGGCGAGGTTTGATGCCTCGAGCGCTTTGTCCAGTACTTCACGCTCACGGCTAGTTAGCGGAATCTGATCTGCCGGCAGGCTAAAGGTTGCCAGATTGTCTTTCATTTGAGCAGCAGTCGTCATGCCTGACAAGATCGCATAGACATTGGGCAGGCTTGCTACATAGCGAAAACCCCATGAAGCTGAAGACCTTTCAGGCCAAACTGTCTGCAGAATTTCAGTTGCTGCTGGTGGGAGTTCAGCAAGCTTGCCACCCCGCACGGGCTCCATGGCAAATACGGGGATGCCAGCCTCTGTCAGCAGCTGATAGGCCTGACCTGCTTTTTGCATTTCCCAGTCCATGTAGTTCAGCTGCAGCATGCTAAAATCCCAGCTGTGAGCCTCTATGATGCGCTCCATGTCTTCGATGGTTCCGTGAAAGCTAAAGCCTAGGCGCGTAATGGCACCCGATGCCTGTTTTTCGCGTGCCCAATCAATGATTCCTGCTGCAAGCATCTTATCGAGACGAGCACCATCAAGCGCATGCATCAGATAGAAATCAAAGTGGTCTGTCTGTAGCTTTGTCTGTTGTTTGGCAAAGACTTCGTCTGCCTGCGCAGGCGAATCGATTTCCCACACCGGCAGTTTTGTCGCAAGATAGAAATTTTCACGAGGATAGCGTGCGACCAGTGCTTCACCCAGAAAGCTCTCTGATTGCCCGTCATGATAGGGCCAGGCTGTGTCGAAATAATTGATGCCATTGGCTACGGCAGCATCGATAAGCTTTTCTGCGGTCGCATAATCGATGTCTTCACTTTTGGCACCTGTGTCGGTGACGGGCATACGCATGATGCCGTAGGCAAGCTGTGACAGGTTTTCTCCTGTTGGCAGTTGGCGGTAATTCATGGACGCACTCCTCCGCTTGATAAAAAGGTTTCAGACCTGAACGCTGTCAGGTCAAAGCTATTGCAAGAACATGCCGAACTGAAGCCCGATGACGATGAGCACAGCCCAGGTGAGAATCGTGACAAAGACGCAGGTCAAAACGCGGTTGAAGGTCGGTGTGCTCTGCTTCGAGACGCTGATGCAGACCGCAGATCCTAGAAATCCAATCGCGCCGCCCAGCATGCCGCCCAAAAACACCAGCGAGATACACAGGACGACAAAAATCCAGACCCAACTGGGGCGGGCGTTGTAGTCCTTGCCGCTGGCAAGGAAGCTGCCATCATAGGCTAGGTCCATGCCGTCTTTGGTGGCGACCAGCTTCATGTCGCGCCCTAGTATGTTGACGGGTTCGTCGTAGCCAAACATCCAGGATAGGAAGCTGCCTTTGACTTCTGTGACGTCCGCGTCTGTCAGTTCTGGTGAATCGCTGACGCTGACTTTGTAGGTCATGCCTTTTTCGTGCTCGACCTTGAAAAAGTGAGCATTGTCGTCAAAATTGCTTTGCCATTCATTTACCGGATATTTCAGCACACCTGTCCCCTGTTCTTCAGAAAAAAAGCCATTGCAAACCATTAGAAGCCATCAGACGTTCAAGGTCAAGAAGGAGTATATGTTCTGCGAGGTAAGCGTAGTATGACCTACGTGTCCGAGCAGGTTATGTACTCCGACGCCGAGATTGGACGTCTGATGGCTTCGGGAGTAAGCACCATAAGCGGGGTTCTGTCCCAACCCTTGCGGGCTGGTAACGACCATTTATCTAGGACGCCTGTCACCAGACGCCTCAAGCAGGCTACCCGTGCGCCGGTCGGGCCGACCTTAACCGCACCTACACGCCCTTGCTCCAGATAGGGTTTACCAAGCCACGGGGTCACCCCCGTGCTGGTGCGCTCTTACCGCACCGTTTCAGCTTTTCCGAGCACTTATGCTTGCTGACTTGCACAGCCACCGTCGTGAGAGGTCGCTGCAAAAGGATCCGCATGCTGGTAGTAAAGAATACGTACCCGGGCGGCTCGGAGTTTTCTTTTCTGTGGCACTTTCCGTCGCGTCACCGCGCCCTGCCGTTAGCAGGTATCTTGCCCTGTGGAGCCCCGACTTTCCTCACTGATGATCCCCCCAGACTCTGGCGGGTTCAGCGCGGCCGTTTGGCTTACTCCGCTAAGAATTGTAGCAAAAAATAGAGCTGCCTGGTTTCCCTGGACCAGGCAGCTCTCCCCTTCTAAGTTCCAACTTCAGTTCTTTAACTTCCCCTTAAACAACTACGAAGATGGAACCCTTAAACTTCATATCGATTACATAAGTATAGCACATATTTTGATACTTGTTAATCCCATTTACCAATATATTTTTCGTACTCTTTGCGTTTCTTGCTGCGACGCAGCCCTTCACCGCTGACTCCTACAACGGCCAGTGCCATCAGTATCAGGGGCGCAAAGCTAAAGAGTCCGTCTCCCGTGTGTGGCATCCTGCGTGGATGCTGCGGGGGTGCAGGTGTAGGCGTAGGTGCCGGTGGCCTCGTCGTCTGCTGTGGCCTGTTAATGTCGAGGCGAATTCTGTCGCTGGTGCCGCCTGTGAAGACCATGGTGTAGTAATAGGTACCATTAGACAAGGTATTCAGATAGGCATTGCTAAAGGTTACGATGGTCGACCCGTAGCGCACGGTATAGCTGCTGGCAGGAATCGTGTGCCCCCCGACTTGATCCAGGCGAATGAACTCGCCGAAAGG
>WRBW01000037.1 GCA_009784345.1 Coriobacteriia bacterium
ACCGGGTCAGTGTGATTTAAGCTAAAGCTTGCACTCGTGGACGCACTCAACAGATTGTCTTCAAGTGCTTCTCCTGCATAGATAGCGGTAGCATAAACACTGTCCAGTGCTCCTACGCTATCTTGCTCTGTCACCGTGTAGGTCTGAGCAGGCACGGCAGGTAGTCCAGTCAGCAGGGCTGGTGCGTTTGCACTCAAGCTGACGACCGCGACTGGTTGGCCAGCAGCAGGTTCATAGCTACTGTCTGCATAGACAGGCGTGTCTGCGTCCAGGTAACCCACGTAGCTGTAGGTCTGTCCGCTTCCAGCAAGTGTCGTGTCAAAGAGCACCGTCTGGCCTTCGCTGTTTTCAACAGCTACTTCAAAGACGGTGTTGCCGTCTACGTTCCAGTCAGAAGGTGTTCCTGTGACCTCTTTGCTCAGCAGTACGTCGCCGGCACCGGCAAAGGTGTTGGTGACCGTCACAAAGCCATGTGCACGGCGCCCTGCGGCGTTCAGGACAATCTGTCCTTCACTGGGTGCACGGTTCGAAGCATAAGCTGCAGAGAGCAGACCAGCGGGGCTTGAAGTCTCGATGACCTCATAGCTGCCAGCAGGCAGGTTGGTGATGCGCGCCATGCCGTCGTACCAGGCCCAGAAGGGCAGCACGGTCGTAATGTCTGCAACGGCCGCCTCGATTTCCGGTGTCAGATACAGGTTTATCGCTGCAATGACGGCCTCGATGTTAAGTGCTGCACCACTTGCATCGACGTAAGTGCCCCCTGCGGTCTTTTCGCCCACATAGATGTAGCGCGTTCCGCCAAAGGCAGAGCTCCGGGCCTTTACAAAGGCGAGCACATTGTCTGCATCAGCGCGGTCAGTGTTTACAACCGTCGCGGTAAAGATCGTGGTGCTGTCAATGTCCCAGCGAGCCGTGTCACCGTCGAGCATCTTGCGAACGCCCAGTTGCGAGGGCCCCAGGTGTGTCAGCGGGCTTGCAAAGTCATTGACCACCGTGATGCGGTTGTCACTGCTTTGGCCAGAAGCCGAAGCAGTGATGCTCAGTGCTGCCGTCAAGGTCTCTTCATTGCTGTCCAGATAACTAATGCTGTGGGTACCCACAGACTGGTCATCAACTTCAACCAGATAGTAGTCACCGGCAGGCAGCTGTGAAATATGGACAAAGCCGTCTGCTGCTGCACAGATTTCAAAGCTTGTCAGCAAGTCATCCATCGTATAGGCAGGATGCTTACTAATCCGTGACAGCTGCGAGAAGATTTCAAGCACGTGTGCCATGTCGAGCACATTACCGGCGCTGTCATAGTAGTTAGTGCCGTCGGTCTCGCCCATGTAGTAGTAGTCGCCAGCACTGGACACCGTGACACTGGCCGTCATGCCGCCACTGGGGCGCGGACCTGGTGGCAAGAGATCAAGCTGTGCGGTCGCTGGCGCTGCGGGTAGCAAGACAATGGCGCGGTCAGTATCTGCATTGTACAGCGTTGCCGTAAAGTTCGTATCAATACTGACGCCCCAGGGTTCGGGGTAGCCTTCAAGTCGTTTTTCAACTATCAGCTCTTCGTCACCCAGGTAGAGCACCGATCCGTCATAGCTGTTCGTGACTTCAACCTCTATCTGCCCGGCGTTTATCAGGGCCGGCGGTATCCGTGAAGGGTCTTCTTCGCTTCCGACTACAACATAAGTGACGCTGTGATGATGCTCTGCACTATCGCTAAAGACTTCGTCTACCAGATAGCTTCCTGGAATCATATCAACGAGGTCTGCACCAGCATCAGCGCTAATATCTACGACTGTTGTGTACTGCGGATAATCAGCAAGTACGCCGTCTGCCGCATCGGGGTAGCCATAGCTAGCAAATGAGGACTCTGGCAGGGCCGCCTGTGCATTCCATGCGAGGAAGTAGACCATACCAGAGGCATCGACTTCACCCACCAGACGATAGACACGACGACCAGCCGCAGAATCTTCAAGCTGCTCGAAGACCAGCTTGCGACCGGTGGCAACATTTTCGACCCAGGCTGCAAAGGTAGTTTCTGCAGATATGCCAAAGGCAGCTGCGTCCCCGTCGCGGTACTGGTCGATGGTCTTATCAATAGTCATTTCAGCACGCTGCTTGCTTAGGTAGTCATTGACGACGGTCAAGGTGTAGACCTCGTCATGAACCAGGTCGAAGCTGAAGCTGACTGTCGAGCTATCAGCGTCTCCACTGATGTCTGTGCCCTCATAGATGCTTGTCGCATAGACATCTACTGCAGCTATTTCTGTAATCGTATAGCTGTCGACCGGATGTGCTGGCAAGCTCTTCAAGCGGGCAGGTACGTTCACGCTAAAGCTGATCTGCGTCACGGTGTTAGCGACTGACACGTCATACGTCGGGTCACGGGGCACCAGTGTTGTACCGTCGAGGTAACCAACATAGGTGTAGTCACCAGCTAGGGCCGCGTCACCAATCTCGAAAACCAGAGTCTGGCCGGCTTCGTTTTGAAGCTCAGCGCTAAAGACCGTGTCTGGACTTACTCCCCAATCTTGCGGGCTTCCCGTAAGCGCCTTATAGACCTCGACGTCGCCGGGTCCTGCAAAGATATTCGTGATGTTGACAAAGCCGTTGCGGTAACGACCGCGGGCGTCCAGGTGAACCGTCCCATCGCTGGGCGCGCGGTTCGAGGCGTAGCTTACGCCGGTCATGCCTGCAGGGTCAGAGGTTTCGGTGACCACATAGTCGCCTGCGGGTAGGTCCGTGATGCGGGCTACTCCGTCATACCAAGCCCAGAACGGCAGGTAGGTCGTGATGTTTGCCTTTGTCGCTGCGATTTCAGGCTCGAGGTAGAGGTTAATCGCGCGGATGACCGCATCGATGTTGAGCGCTGTACCAGCCGCGTCAACATAGTCGCCGCTACTGGTCTGTTCGCCGATATAAATATAGCGGCTGCCAAAGACCGTACTGTTTGCTCTCACGAAGGCCAGGACGTTTCCACTTTCCGCAGTCTCAGCATTTCTGACCTGAGCATAGAAGGTCGTGGAGGTCTCAATACCCCAGCTTGCCCAGTCGCCATCGAGCGTCTTACGCACGCCCAGTTGCGAGCTGCCTTGGTGCAGCAGCGGGCTTATGAAGCTGTTGACCACGGTGATGGTCGCTTCATCGGAGGCTTCAAGGCGCAAGGCACCTTCGAGAGGGTTAGCTTCGCTGTCGCGGTAACTAATGGTGTGCTCGCCCATAGACTGGTCGTCTGTTTCAAGCACGTGGTAGTTGCCAGCAGGCAGCTGATGGATCTGCAGTTTCGGGTTCATTCCTTGCGAAATCTCGAAGCTGTAGACAATGTCAGCTGTGGTGTAAGCAGGCGATTTATTGATGCGTGACAGATTCGAGAAGACCTCGAGGACGTGTTCGATGTCGAGCACGCGACCCAGGTTGTCGTAGTAGACGCCGTCTGCGTATTCACCAATGTAGTGATAGCCCTGCATCTGCACGGCTGCGCTCATCATGCCGCCACGCGGGTCAGAAGGCTGTACGGGTGCTGAAAAGACGGGTAGCAGGGCGATAACCCGGCCCGTCTCGCTGTTATAGAGACTTGCCGTAAAGGTCGTCGCATCACTGACGTCCCAGGCTGCCGGATAGCCTTCAAGCAGCTTTTCAACATGGAGGCTGCTGTCACCTAGGTACAGGACAGAGCCGTCATAGTGGTTTCTGACCGTTGTCTGGATGTGTTCACCGTTTGCCAGCGGCTGTGGTGTCTGCGAGCTGACATCAGCTGCATGATAGGTCACCGTATGCTGGTGTTCTGCGTCATCGACAAAGACTTCATCGACCCGGTAGGTACCAGGCGGCAGTTCACCCATGCTGGCGCTCTTGATGCCGCTGATGTTGATCTTCCAGGTATAGAAACGATTGTCAGAGAACTTTCCTGAAGGCGCATCATCACCCGGTATTGTCCACTGGGCATTGGTCGTTTCGCCCTGCGCCGTGTCTGGATGCCACTGCAGCAGGTAGACATTGGCGTCGCCGCCTGTTTCTGTAACGTTAGCATCGACTTCACCAACAAAGCGGTAGTAGGTCGAGCTTGCACTGTCAGCTGTTACTGCTACGAACAGAAGCTTTCTGCCGGTTTCAGGGTTTTCCATCCAAGCATCAAAGACCGTCGTGTCACTAATGCCAAAGGCTGCAGCGTCACCCATGCGGTGCTGCGTAATCTGCTTTTCTATCAGCATCGTGGCGCGCTCTTTGTAGAGGTACTGATTCACAAAGGTCAAGATGAGCTCGGTATCGCGAGCGTGCTCGAACTGGTATTCTGCGTCCTCGCTGGCAGGGGTGCCGCCCAGGTCTTCCCCAACAAAGATGCTGGTCGCATAGACGTTATCAAGACTTAGTTCGCGCACGGTGTAGTTTGCCACCGGATAGGCAGGAACGTTCGTCAGAAGCGCTGGCTCTGTCTCGCTGAAAGCGATTTCCGTCGTCGGGCTGCCTGCTGCTTCGTCATAGCTTGCGTCAGCAGGAACAAAGGTCGTCCCGTCCAGGTAGCCAATGTAGGCATAGGCGCCCGGAACGCCCGTCAGGGCTTCATCTTGATCAAAGACCAGCTTTTGCCCGGCCTCATTGACCAGTTCTGCACTAAAGGGCGTCGAGGCACTGACGTCCCAGTGTCCCGGATAGCCTGCTAGCGACTTGTTCAAAATGATGTCGCCAGGACCCGCAAAGATATTATTGAGCGTCATGAAAGCATGTGGCGTTTGCGCGTCCAAAGTCGCCACACCATTGTCAGGACTTCTGAAGCTACTAAAGGCTCCCACAAGGCCTGCATCAACAGCCGTGGTTTCTGCGATGACATACTGCCCATGAGGCAGATGAGTCAGGCGAGCACGTCCATCTACTGCCGCCCACACGGGGATTTCAGTCACGATATCGGCCTCGGTATAGGCTACGGTTGGTTCGAGCCATTTGTTGAGTGCGTCCAAAGCTGCAACATAGTCGATGTATCCGCCATCAGGTGTTCGGTAGTCACGACCGTCGTATTCGCCAAAGTAGATATAGCGGGTACCAAAGGGTGAATAGGGAGCCTTGACAAAGGCAAGCTTGTTGCCCGATTCATCACCTTCGCGGGTGACTTCTGTCATAAAGGTAGACGTAGCTTCGACACTCCAGCCAGCTGTGTCGCCGCTAAGAGTCTTTTGGATACTTAACTGGTCGCTACCCAGATGCGCTAGGCTTCCATCAAAGTAGTTATTGATCTGAATGGCGACAGCTTGCCCACCATCTGCTGACGGTACGTCATGCCAGGCAGGCAAGACGACGATGCGGCCCTCCATGAAGGGGTTTTCTTCGCCATCAAGCTTTTCATGTAGCAAGATATCCCAGGGTGTCAGACGACAAATCTGAACCGGGTGCTTCTTGCTAAAGGTTACGTGGTTAACGATTCTTTCCATGAGGCTTTCGCGGGTCTCTGTCGGGGTCAGCTCGCCATCAGGTGATTCTGAGGTGATTTGACCGCGCAGATAACCTTGGTAGACGATGCCCGTGGAAGGACGCGTGTAAGGTGTCGTGTCAAGGAATTCCAGCATGTCCTCATAGCTTGCAAACTCTTCGACGTCTAGGTATTCAGGAACGCCGCCACTGCGGAAGCCCTCATCAGTAATGTAGACGTAGTAGACACCGGTTTCAGGATTGTGCTCGCCCAGGAGGTGCAGATGCTGGGCGCGCTCCCCATTAATGCTGGCCACAACGTGGTCCATTTTCAGGAAGAGCATTTCGTTGCCACTGTAATCTGCAATCAGGGTGTCGCCGTCAAATTCGCGGCGCAGGCTTTCTGCGTGGATGTCAAAGACGGTTTCTTCGTCAATGCCAAAGGCCGCATAATCACCAGAGAGCTCTTTCGTCAGGATGCCGCGCAAGTTACCACGCAGCAGGTACGAGTTAAAAATCGGTATCGGGCTGGGGGCAGCACTTGTAATAGGAAATACTCTGCGCGGACCGTCAGGATCATCGGGCATGTCTTGCGTGAAGAGGATACGGATGGTCCACAAGTCATCCAGGTTGTATTCGTCAACATAGACGACTTCAGTGACGTGCTTGAAGAAGTCTTCAACAACCGTGATGTAACCCGCATATATCTGGAAATAGCCTTGTACGCCTGGGTCAGCATCGATGTCATAGCCATCTGCAACAAGGTCAGGTCGCGCAACTTTGTCGCTGCCATCAGGCAGTGAGGTTCCCACGTATTCCCAGAACAGATCGTTCAAGTCATTGACGTCATGAGATTCATGCGGTCTAAAGAGGTGAATGCGGTCCTTTGTCTGGTTCCAAATGCGCACGTCGAAGGGTACGTTTTCATCAATACCCCAGGTGTCAGGTCGCCCGATGAGGTTCTTTATCAGAGCCAAGTTATCAGGGATGGGCGTAAAGGTATTCACAACTTCTGCTCTGGCAGATTCGAGTGCCGCAATATTGACCTGCGTGCCAACACTAGACTGTCCTGACAAGGTCGGACTATATCTGACCTGTTGATACCAGGCCTCGGTGTCAGTGGTCGGAACGAGGGTTCCGTCGTTTTTGACCTCCATGACGCTATAAGAACCAGGCCAGAGGTTAGATACGCCAAGGCCTTTGGCCTGGGTAATGGTGAGCTGTGTCAGCACCGTCAGTGGATTATCACTGAGCTGGTTTGCTTCATTTAAGACGGTGCGCTGCCAGTCTTTGTCTGACCAGAACCAGGGGTCAGGACTGCCGTCGCGCATCCAGGCTTCCAGAGCCTGAGCGTAGCCATCTGGATGACTTTCAACAAAGGCATTGAAAACTTCAAGGTATTGTTCCAGACTGGCGATACCATGAATCTGGTGTTCGCCCATGTTGCCGGCACAGAAGAGCGTGCCTTCAGTGTAACCATAGGGCTCACTGAGGTCTGGTCTGTTAGGGTCTTCTATATGCGGTCTAAAGAGTAGGAAGTTACCAAATTGCGGAGAAGTAGGTCCGTTCCAGCCATCGTTATCCCACACCATGACCGTAAAGGGCGAGTTAGGCCCAACGCCGTGGTCTGCAGGCGTACCTTCAAGATACTTAGAGATATAGAGGTTGGCAAAAGCAGCTTCCTGGAATTCATTGGTGACGGTTACGGTCGTGTCTCTACCTGCATCGGCACCGTACCTCGTCGGGTCGAACTGCCCCGTCGTATTGGGAGCCGCGTCCATCAGGTCATCAAAGCTGTAGCTGATTCTGATTTCGGGCTTACGTGCGCTTCCAGCCCAGGCATCGAGTTCCGTAATTACGTAATCAAGAAGCGGTGTATAGAGATCTGCATCAGCGTAGCCAAAGGCAGGCACGCCAATGAGCTGTGCAGGCTTATTGACGCTGAAAGATATCGGTGTGCCTGTTGAAGAGAAAGCTCTCCAGACATAGGCAAAGCTGTTGCCATCAGGCGAGGCTGTGGTGTCAAAGCTTAGGTACAGCTCCTCGCCTTCAATGGTCGTCCTCAACACAACTTCGTGCACCGTGTCATCGGTATTGCCCCAGCGGAAGTGGAAGCCCTTGGGGTCATTTCCGTAGTCTTTCATGACGCCCAGGTTGAAGGGCGTGAGCGTACGGTCGGTGCGCAAGGTAATGCGCCCGATGGTACCGATGTCGCTAATCAAATAGTCATTGAGCCAGTTAAAGGTGTAAATGTCATCGCTTTCCACCTGCACCAGACGTGTATCCCAGATGACCCTCTGCAAAGGTCCGGTAAAGTTGCCTGCGCCGTTGCTCGGCAGCAGGTATTCGACGAAATTGCCCGGCTCGAAGGGGTGCTGTACCGTCAGCTTCCAATTGGGGCCGGTACCGTACTGTCCCTGCAAGTGCCAGGAGAGGTTCTTTGTTGCCGTGCTGATGGGGCTCGTCAAGCCTGAGGTATTAGGCAGGGGTGCTAGGAAAGTAACGACCGCCGGGTTCACCGGTGGCACGGGTGTATTCCAGTTTTTCCAAGATCCAGTATTAATGGGCATACCGTGTGAATCGAGGGCAGCATTATTTGCGATTGTCTGCTGACCTGGGAAGCTGATTCTGATTCTTACGATGTCAAAGACGTCTTGACCGTTTGAATCTACACCAATCTTGACCTTGAATTCATCTTCCAGCCAGGAATCACTGATGCGGCCACCCTGCCCCGCATTGGGGCTAAACAAATAGGTACCGTTAACGATGACCGGGTCAGATACGAGCTGCCAGTATTTAGGGTTGTAGGGATTGGGCTTAAAGCGACCCAGAGCGCGACCGGTATCGTACTCGGTGTTGTCCGCGATGGTGTCGGGGTCGATACGCAGGGTGTAAGAAATCTCGAGAGGTGTGCCCGTCAGGATGATGGTCTGGTCATAGATTTCCCAGATGAGGGCATTTTTGAGAACGGCGCCATTAACGGCCGTGTAGTTTTGCTCAAAGCGTACGCCATAGCCGGTACCACTGGGCAGGTCTGCAATACTCAGAGGAATGAAGTCACCCAAATCATCGACGACTTCAGCATAGACGTACTGGAAGGTGTCTTCTTGCCCAGCAGGCGCGTCTTGCAGGTGCACCAGGGGCAGTACCGGGTCGTTGTCACGACCGTCAGGATAGAGGTACTCACCAATGAGGCTTAGGCTCACATTGATGAGTCCGTTCGGTCGCTGTTCGCTTGCCGCGTAAGAGGTCTCTTCAGATTCGAGGATCTCATCGGTCCAGTACATCTGATGAACGACCTGCTTGCCCACGATGACTTCGCCTTCGCGTGGCGCGGTGCCTTCAGGCAGAGCTTCAAAGGTTCCTGCCTTGATTTCCTTGCCATCATCGCCCGCAATTATGACGTAGTCAGCCAGGGCGGCAATGGGGGGATCATGGGAAGCCTCTGCTTGAGCAGTGTCTTCGAGCAGTATCTCTGTGCCCACGACAAGGGCAAGCAGAGCTAGAAAGCCCAACAAAAATAGGACAGGTTTCCTCTTTACATCGTGCAACATGGCGATCACCTCTTGTATCGGATGAGTCCACACTAACACTCTTTACTCATGCTGTCTACATATATGCTACATATTTGTTTTAAATATTTTTCACACCCAATTAACAATCTCACCACAAATATGAGAGCTTTTTTATCCTCTTTCCCTTGTACCTGCGCCTACGAGCCTTTGTCATGCCGCGGTCCGACGCGGCATCTCGCCCTTGACCTTTCGGGCGCAGTGCGCCCGTCATAGGTCCTGTGCGCAGCACAGGTGCATGGGGCTGCGGCACAGGTGCATGGGGGGGGTAAGAGAAAGGCCCGGTCCTCATTGTGAGGACCGGGCCTTTGATTCTTTACGGTGGGGGACGCTGGGCGTACTCCCCCGCTTTTGCTTTGGACCTACTGGTCGTCGGCGTCTGCTGGGTTACCGCGCTGGTGCAGCTGTTGCTGGCGGCGCAGTTCACCACGGTCGAAGTTCACGTGACAGGACTCGCAGGTGTGCATGTCGTGACAGCTCATACAGGAGTCTCCGCCGGTGGCAAGGGTTGCCTCTGGATGCTGGATCCATTCCCAGTTGACGCTTGGGTCGAACTGCCAGCCTGGTACGTACTTTTCGCGGTGGTGACAGGCACTACAGGTGTCGCCGTCGCTGGTTCCGTAGGCAAAGTGTGCCGCACGCTGCGTGTTATTGATGGGCGAGGTCACGTGACAGATGGCACATGAGTCTGGGTTCGCCTTGATGTCATCAATGTGTGGCTGACGGAAGTAACCCTCGGGGTGAGGCATTCTGATACCGCCGTGACAGTCATCACAGAAGCGCGTGGTGTGACAGGTATAACAGTAGTTGATGGCACGGACATTGGGTACGTTGGCCAAAGCGCGCACGGCTGCATTTGACTGGTCGTACTTGCTCATGTCGTTGTAAGTTGGGAAGTGCTTATCATCTTCATCGATGAACTCTTGTACGTTCTGGGCGATTTCCAGATACCAAGGACCATGCACGTCTTCAACGAAGTGAGGCACGCGGTGGTTGTCTGGCACCAAATCAAAGTTTTCAGTGTGGCAAATCGAACATTCGCCGGTCGCACCAGGGAACTGACCAATCGGATAGGGCGTCGTTACTACCTGACCATCGTATTCAGAGAAACGATGGCAGCGATAACAGGCCGTCATCAGCATGAAGTCATCATGGCGTGGGTCATGTCCGTCGGTGGTGGGGAATCCGTAGGGCTCCCAGCCGCCGCCTTCATAGTGACCAACACGGTTATGACAAGCCGTACAGGTGATATGCAGGTCGGTGTGCGCCCAGTGATCCATGATGATGCCCGGGCTTGTGGAGGGCTCGCCTCTCATGCCGGCGCCACCACGGTTTTCCAGACGGTGACACTGCGTACAGTGATAGTACGGCAGCTTTGTCGGATTCATGGCTAGCCCGCTCAAGGGGTTAATGGGCATGTCCGAGGTTCGCATAATCGCAGGCGGCAGTTCTTTAAACAGCGCCTCGACCTTGAACATCAGGAATGATACCGGGTCTCCACCTGGCTGCTTGTGGCAGGCAATACAGGCGACCTGAGTATGTGTCGAATTGTCATAACTCGACACCGCATCGGTCTGTGGATAGTGGCAAATTGCCGCACAAAACCAGTAGGTCGTGGTGATGGATACTCCGATAGCCACTACTAACATAAGTCCGGTCAAAACCGTACCTAGCCAGATGATGGCCCTTACTTTGGTGCGCTTATTCTTGAACGCACCCACAATTGCATGAAACAGCTTCATCGGCATCTTCCCCATATCATACGAATAAAGCACTACATAATACTTGAAACCATTCTACTAGAACATGGCTTGCACACAAGAAAAAATAAAGTAACAAAAGTCACGTTCAGCGCGTCGGAATGCGTCTAAGCTGCATGAATTGTGACGCGCCCTGCACTCTTTGGCACTTGAGGCACGAAAAAGGCTGCAAAAGATGACCTTATTATGCGCGAGCCTTGCCTACAGAAACTGCATACACCGTATATTCATTAATGCCGTCAATATTCAAGGTAGCGTCGCAGGCCTGCTGGTCAAAGGCTGCCATGCAGCAGCTACCCAGACCCATCGCGGTCGCTGACAGCATGAGGTTTTGACCCAGGTGTCCTAGATCTATCAACATGACGCGGTGCGAAGCTGCCTCGTAGCGCCATTCCGCACGGTAGGCATCACAGCTGGCAACTATAAGCGCAGGTGCGCGTGATGCCCATTTTTGCCCCGCCATCATGTCGGTAATAGTGCTGACGTAGTCTTCGATAGCGCCCACGCGCGTGATGGCGACTTCTTTGGTGCCGACGTTTTCGCCCGCAAGCCCGAGGGGCAGGTACAGATAGAGACCCGGCTCGACGCCTTCGACATTGCGCACGGCAACATAAAGGTTGAAGGGG
>WRBW01000038.1 GCA_009784345.1 Coriobacteriia bacterium
AGGCTCCCCCACCGTGACGACCCGTTCCGCCATAGGTGTCAACAATAATCTTGCGTCCCGTCAGGCCACTATCGCCCATTGGTCCACCAATAACAAAACGACCCGTAGGGTTCGTGTAGATCTCTGCGTCTTCAAATTCCAGATGCTCCAGCTCGAACACGGGGCGAATGACATGCTCAATCAAATCAGTACGCAGCTGGTTTTCTAGGTCAACGCCGTCTTCATGCTGGGTTGAAATCAAGATTTTCTCGACAGCGACAGGTTTACCCTCGACATAGCGCACGCTCACCTGAGTCTTACCGTCAGGACGCAAGTAGCCCAAAACGCCCGACTTGCGAACCGCCGTCAGCCTTTCAGCCAGACGGTGCGCCAGATACACGGGCATGGGCATCAGCGAAGAAGTCTCATTGCAGGCATAGCCAAACATCATGCCCTGGTCGCCGGCACCAATCAAGTCAAGCGGATCCACGTCACCACGCTGAGCCTCAAAGCTCTCATCCACACCTTGCGCAATATCAGGACTCTGGTTGTGAATCGCGTTAATAACCGCACAGGTACGCCCATCAAATCCATAATCGCTGTGCGTGTAGCCAATATCTTTCAGCACACCACGCACAATCGAGTCAACATCAATGTAGCCACTGGTGCGAATCTCGCCACCCACCAGCACAAGGCCTGTAGTCACAAAGGTCTCGCAGGCACTACGCATCTTTGCAACGTCGCCGCGCCCTTCGGCTTCAAGCTTCGTCTCGACCTCGATCAGCGCATCAAGCAGCGCATCAGAAATCTGGTCACAAATTTTATCAGGATGACCCTCGGTCACACTCTCAGAAGTAAAAAGAAAAGTATCAGACGACTTTTTGGCAGTACTAGTCATGTTTGTCCTCCTACGACGTACGCTTCTCATAAACGGCCGCACATCTGCGGCACAATCACCTATTATACTACGCGCAGGCATAGGCTGGCTGACGCGCAGGGCCTCAAAATGATATTCTTGTTTCGTATGACTGTCGCCTGCAGCTATGGCAGCGCGACCGCTTATACTATTGCCGACAATCACAATCTGGAGGAGTACGTCCATGCCCGAAACACAGGCCGTCCGCGTTCGTTTTGCCCCGTCCCCTACTGGCACCTTGCACCTGGGTGGTGCCCGCACTGCCATCTACAACTGGGCCTTTGCCCGCAATAAGGGCGGCAGCTTCATCTTGCGTATCGACGACACTGATTTGACGCGCTCTACTCCTGAAAATGTCCAGCAAATTCTGCAGGCACTGACCTGGCTGGGGCTCGACTGGGACGAAGGTCCAACCCTTGACGGTCCTGTCTTGGGCGACGCCGGCCCCTACTTTCAAACAGAGCGTGCCACCACAGGTGGCTACGATGTGGCGCTGCAAAAGATGATTGACAGCAATGCCTGCTATCAGTGCTTCTGCACGCCCCAGCAGCTGGACACCCAGCGCGAGGCTGCGCGCGCCGCTGGTGGCAGCACCGGTTACGCACGCACCTGTCGCAATCTGTCCCCAGAAGAAGTGCAGGCTAACTTAGATGCCGGCATGCCCTTTGTTTGGCGCCTGCGCGTGCCCGATGGCCGCAGCGTAACCCTACATGATTTGGTGCGCGGAACTATCGAGTTTCCTACGACGGCTCTTGATGATTTGGTCTTGGTGCGCTCAAATGGCCTGCCGACCTACAACTTTGCAAGCACCATTGATGATGCTGATATGGGCATTACTCACATTATTCGCGGTGACGATCACCTGTCAAACACCCCCAAGCAGCTGCTGATTTTTGAAGCACTGGCTGCAGCAGATGGCACGACCGTCGTGCCTGAGTTTGCCCACTTGTCGATGATTTACGGTGATGATGGCAAGAAACTCTCAAAGCGCCACGGTGCTGTTGGGGTCGAAGAATTTGCTGCCATGGGCTTCTTGCCTGATGCGCTGCTTAACGGCCTTGCCCTGCTGGGCTGGTCTTTGGACGCTGAAACGACCATGATTACGCCTGAAGAGCTAAAAGAACACTTCAGCCTCGACCGCATTTCAAAAAACCCCGCGCGCTTTGACCTTGCAAAGATGGAGCATATTAACAGCCTCTACATTCAAGCCATGACGGCAGATCAATTTGTAAGTGCTATGACGCCCTGGCTGATAGATGCTGATCTCACGACGGCTGCTGATATTGAAGCGCGCAAGGACTGGTATCTTGAGCTCGCACCGCTGGTTTCGGAGCGCATTAAGCTGATGACAGAAGTCGTGCCCTTGACCAGCTTCCTCTTCGTTGATGAGCTCGAAATCGATGAGAAAGCGCGCGTGAAGGCGCTTGAAAAGGATCCTGAAACCGTCAAGACCGTTCTAACAGCGGCAGTTGCGGCTATCGAGGGCATTGAAGACTTCACGGTCGAAAACATTGATGCGACGCTGAAGCAGCTGCCAGCAGAGCTTGATTTGAAGCCTCGCGTGGTCTTTCAGGCCATTCGTGTTGCGATCTCAGGCTCGCTCATTAGCCCACCACTCTTTGAGTCGATGCACCTCCTAGGCCGCGACCGCACCCTACAACGCCTGAACGCGATATAAACGCAGTGGGCGAGCATCCCCGCTCGCCCCCACAAACCCAAAAAAAGCACTTAATCAAGCGAGAGGAATTCCGCAGGACTTATCACCCGAGGGTCATCAGGAAAGTGCTTCTTATTGCCCGTAACAAGCCAAGCATCAGCTGCAACGGCGACCTCATAAAAAACCTTATCGTCAGGATCTGCAAAATCTATGGGGATGGCAGGGGCCACAACGTGAATTGCTGCTTTGTTAATGAGCTCTAATACTTGCTGTGTTTTGTACTGAGAAAAGCGAAGTTTAGGCCTGATCAGCACCCTGCTGTATTCTGCAACAATTGAGTGATTGACATAAAGGTCGACAGCTTGGGCAGGAATCATGGCAAAAACATCAGCAGGTTTGCCATCTTCAGACCATAGTGCAGACACCAAGACATTGGTGTCAAGCACAACTCTCTTTTGACCCAATAGATCACCGGTGGCTTCTGCCATCAACTTGCCTCCCGGCGAGCTGCAGCGATTTCTTCATTGATCTCTTCGAGGGTCATAGTGCCGCGCTCAGAAGCCTCTGCGCGGATTTGCGCAAGGAGACGCGTTGCCTTTGACTGGCGAAGCAAGCGAATGATTTCGTCAAGATTGTCATCTTCAACATCTATGAGCAAGGCGGAAGGCTTGCCATTTTTTGTCACGAGAAGCTCACCCTGCTCAGACAGCTTTTCCCACGTTTCACGAGGTTTTGCTGTTAGCTCTCTAGTGCTTACCAAATTCATAAACTACCCCTCTTTCCTTTTGTGAACACAGGCTGTCACACATTTAGTCTAACATATGTCAGACAATTGTTAAACAAATACAAGAAGAAGATAGCCGACAAACACCACCCTCGTCACTACGGATCAGGTTCGCAATGACGATGCTGCGATATCCTGCCCTTCACAATGCACCTGTTCCTAGGGCACAGGACCTGAAACGCGCGTATAACGCGCGAAACCCTCAAATTCATACACATTTTCTTGAGCGTAACCACCCCCCCCTCTTCCTGAGCGAGCGCAGCGAGTCGAAGGATCTAGGCGCTGCAGCTAACGGAGCGTTAAGGTGCGCAAGCACAGCAAGCCTGTCAGTTGCTGACACACTGGGATCTTTCGGCTACGCTCAAGATGACGATGGTGACAGCAAGACTGCGGGTCGGAGGCCGCAATGACGGTGATGTAACACGCTGCCCTAACAATTGACAATTCTGTCAA
Organism: Coriobacteriia bacterium; assembly: GCA_009784345.1. GTDB lineage: Bacteria > Actinomycetota > Coriobacteriia > WRKU01 > WQUG01 > WRBW01. The sequence goes on from WRBW01000038.1 coordinate 3,790, forward strand.
TTGGCACAATTTGAGTTGCACTTAATCCTGAAGATTGGTAGGGTAACTAAATGATGGCTGCCAAGAAGCAAAATGGACCGCACTTAGAACCTCGCATTATCATTCCTGCGGGTGTTAATGTGTGGCCTCATGAGCTGTCGACAGCACGAGCACTAGTTGAGCATGGCTGTACCGTGGAGTTTATTCGAGTCAACGATCGAGAGCGAGAGACAACAGCTGATTGCTTGGTCGACGGGGAGCATTTTGAATTGAAGTCCCCCACCACTGCGAAGTCGTCCATGATTGAGAGAAACCTCAAGAAAGCTTCAAAGCAATCTGACAAAGTCGTATTTGATTCGAGAAGAATGAAGAAAATCCCCGATGAGGCTATTGAACGAGAGTTACGCACCAAATCTCGTTTGAACAAGTCGCTGTGCCGCGTACTTTTCATTAATCGTCACGGGAAGGTCATTGACATTAAGTAGACTGACTTGCTAGTATTTAATTGAAGCTCCCGAACGGTGCAGTATGTACCTTCCTCCGGAGCTTCCTTTGTGTCTTCAGTCACCGCGGATCAGGTTCGCAATGCCGGCCTTACGACACCTCGCCCTTCACAATGCACCTGGTCACAGAGCGACCAGGACCTAAGACGCGCGTATAACGCGCGAAACCCTCAAATCCCATACACCATTCTCTTAAGCGTAAACACCCCCCCCCTCTTCCTGAGCGAGCGCAGCGAGCCGAAGGATCTAGGCGCTGCAGCTAACGGCGCGTTAAGGTGCGCAAGCGCAGAAAGCCTGTCAGCCGCTGTCACACTGGGATCTTTCGACTACGCTCAAGATGACGATAGTGGCAGCAAGATTGCGGGTCGGAGCCCGCAATGACGTGAGTGGAATGAGGTCTTACCCTTTCGGGCGCTGTGCGCCCGTCACTGGGCCCGTGCGTAAGCATTGGTACATATTTTCTTACGTCGGCTCAAACACCAAGAAACCCCGGAGGAGGTACTTACGCACCTTTCGGGGGTTTCGGTACAACTATTGTAGCAATTTTACTATCGGATGACTATGATTTCTCGATGCCTATTTATGAACAATAATTTGTCGATGCCTTTGATTTCTACTGACCATTTTCTCAACTCTCTCTCAATGGCCCGATCGGGCAGGTTCTTAATTCGATGTGAGTCAAAAACTAAGTTGCCACACTGACGTGCGCCGCGGCGAAGGTTTTTCTCAACGAGCGACATTTTGCCCCCATTAGGGGCTTTGAACTCCCATCGAACGTCATCTACGAGAGCGTCGGCACTGGCTTCTCTTTCGCGGTTGCTCTTGAGGATAAACTCAATCTTGTGACCTGCACTTGCAAGAGCACGTGCGGTTTTAAGCTCGTGAGGCCAAACATTTGCCCCACCAGGAATTACGATTCGAGCGTCCCCTGTTTGATTAGACATCATAATGAAGCAACCGTAACAGATGAGTGATTTATATGCAATCTAAATAGGTTCAATTGACAGAATTGTCAATTAATTTATCTCCTCTTGACCTTCAATGCACCTGGTCGCAGAGCGACCAGGACCTAAGACGCGCGCATAACGCGCGAACCCCTCAAATCCCACCTTTGACCTTTATCGCCCCTGCCCTTAAAGCGTCTTCCTGAGCGTTAGCGAAGGACCCAAGTGCTAGGGCTGCCGGCGCGTTAAGGTGCGCAAGCACAGCAAGCCTGTTAGTTGCTGACACACTGGGATCTTTCGACTACGCTCAAGATGACGAGGGTGTTATGCTCAAGATGACGAGAGTGTTATGCTCAAGATGACGAGGGTGTTATGCTCAAGATGACAGGGGTGCGGGTGACGTTTTGGTGAGATCTTGAATCGAGTTCAGGATGACAACGCGAGATGGGGGTAGCAGGATACGAAAAAAGGGACTGCCGAGGCAGTCCCTTTTTTGAGTTCTGTATGGACAATAATAGCTAACTATTATTTGTACATGAACAGACGTGCTGAGCTGGTAAATGTAGCACCGTTCCAAGATGGATTTGAAGGTCCACCTTGATTTGCAGGCCAAGTGTGACGGATTGCGTCAGCGCCTACATGAACGTCGGCCGTGCGTGAAGCAGAGTCGAGCGCAACATGGCATTTCAGGCAAGAGCCGTCAATGAGACCCGTTCCTGAACCGGTTGCACCAGCAGGAGCCTTGGTTACCTGTGTTAGAACCCTCCAGCTATTGTCAGCAAAGAAGTCGTTTGCACTGGTTTTGCCAAGCTTGGTCTGTGATGCAGCACCGGGGTTACCGGTGATGTTTGGAGCGGTCGCACTACGCGCAATGCTACCACCGTACATCCAGAGGTTACCGGAGGTAGCGGTAGTCTCGATTTGAGTACCATCTGATTCCCATTCGTAAACCTTGATGTTGCGGTTACCATGTGGGAAGGCAGTTGAGTTCGTCGAAACACCAACCATATCGTGACATTGGTCACAACCCCATGCACGACGTGAAAGGTCGGTTTGACCTGGCTCACTTGATGCAGTTGGGAAACCGGCTGAGTTACCTGCGTGACAAGGACCACAAGCATTACCGTTAGCACCACCAGTGGCACGAACAGAAGGCAGAATGTGTCCAGTAACAGAATTCAAATTGCCTGATCCATTCGATGTATCAGAAGTGCGATCGAAGCCCATGCCCCAGTTCAGATTAAACATAACAGAGCTTTCGTGACATCCAGATTCCTGACAGGTGTAAGCAGTTGCAAGGCCGCGAGCAGCTGCAAACTGGTTACCATTTGGTGCACCAGGGAAGCCATCGAATGAAGAAGCGCCATTGCTTCCGCCACCCAGAACTTCACCAGGAACGCCACCAACTTCACTTACACCACGAGTACCGTTAGCCCACCAGGTTGAACCTGCAACAGGGTTAGCTACTACAGGCTGGCGACCATCAAACAGTCCGCCTGCTTGTGTCCAAGATGCAGGAATGTCGAGGGTGCCACCGCGTAGCACTTTGCCAGCCATGATTTCACTATGAATCATGTCGTCGCGAGTAGGTGCACCTTCAGTAGCATTGACCTTCTTGTTACCCAGCATATAAGCATTCATGACATTATAGTCTGAGCTTTCAAGACCGTGGATACCGGCATTGTGGCAAGTTTCACAACCGCGTGAAGTGTGAGGTCCACCGTTTGTAGGGGTGGTTCCCCATTCAACCAGCAAGGTTGATGCTTGTCCACCAGTGTCAACGTGGCATTCGCCACAGCTGTCTGAACCTGCTGTCAGGAAGTACTGATCCTGAACATTAGCAGTATTAGTGCCGCCGGTAGAGCCTGCAGCTGAACCTTCAGCAGCATTAGGATTAACTCCTGATGCGCGGTGAGCACTGTGACATACAGCACACTTGGTTGTGGTTGATACATAGCCACCGTGAGCCTTGTTTGCCAAAGCAGCAGCAGTGGTTTCGGTGCTAAAGGCACCATTTGGTCCGAAGTTACGAGCCATTTCGGCCTGAGCTTCAGGGAAGGTAATAAAACCTTGTAGTTTACCCGCATCAAGTTCTGCTTGGCTACGGATAGGGGTAAAGCCTGCATACTTTGCTTGAGCAACAACGCTAAATGAGAGGACGAGGCATGTTGCCATAGCAAGAGTGAGTACAATCTTTTTCATGTTTGTTTCTCCTATGGATAAAATTTTGACGTTTTTATTATTCTCTTTCATTAGTATCACCTCCTGTCTCGAGAAGAATAGTGGGGGAAATAGTTCTCCACCCGTCATATAAAACAAGTCAAAGCGCGCACGAACCATAAGCATCTTTGGTAGTCGGCATTAAGTTGTCGGCTGGATGTTTATGGCGCGCAAATGCGCGACAGATGCAATACTACGCCCCTAATTGGGAAGAAAAAAGAGGAATTTTGGAATCGCATAGAATTCGCGTTCCATATTCACGCCATTCAGACAATATAGAAAAACTAACTGCCATATTCACATCTCATACATACTTATGATGAGAATAAGGAGAAAAGCGGACAAATAAAAAAGCTCTCGAATGAGAGCTTTGAGTAGATGGTACCCCGTATCGGATTCGAACCGACGATCTCCGCCTTGAGAGGGCGGCGTCCTAAACCACTAGACTAACGGGGCATAAAAAAGTTCGACTCTCGTCAGACCCTTTAACTAACTGGCTGGGGTGGAAGGAGTCGAGAAAATGCTTCGCATTTTCGGGGCCTCGCTTCGTTCGCCCTTCAAAAGCACATTTAGTGCTTTTGAACCTTACCAGGGTTCGACTCTCGTCAGACCCTTTTACTAATTGGCTGGGGTGGAAGGAGTCGAACCCTCACAAACGGCACCAGAAACCGCTGTCCTGCCATTAGACTACACCCCAACGAAAAACGCAGATATATATAGTAAAGATTTTCTGGTAACTTGTCTAGCTTAGAGAGGCCAAGCCAACATCATACCGACCAGAGATAACACGAAAATTGAAGCTGCAATAATAGTCATGCGCGTCAAGTTCTTTTCGATAATGCCGGTACCGACTGATGATTGAATACCGCTGAAGGCTTCTGAAAGGCCGGTGCCCTTACCAGAGTGCATCAGCACCAATACCACCAGGGCGATGCCTGAAATAGCCCAAATAACACAAAGTACAATTAGTAGTGCTCCCACGATAACTCCTTTAAGAGGTTGATATTGTCAAATTCACAACTAACTAGTTTACCATCAAATTCGTGCCTGTCCAGAGCGGCGAAGGCTTAATCCCCAGCAAGGCTGTCAGGGTAGGCGCAATATCTGCCAAAGTCCCGCCAATTTTCAAGGCCTGGGACTCGGTACCCATGACAATCAGGGGCACGGGGTTAGTGGTATGTGCGGTATGAGGTCCGGCCTCTGGTCCATCAGACATGTGCTCTGCATTGCCATGATCTGCGGTAATGACGAGGGCGCCGCCAAATTCTTCAAAGAGTCGCACGCAGCGACCTATTTCGCGATCTACGGCTTCTACCGCCTTCACCGTAGCGGCAAAATCGCCCGTATGACCCACCATGTCACCATTGGCATAGTTGACGATATAGAGATCTGCAGACTGTGCTTCGACCGCTTTTTCAAGCTCGGTCGTAATGCCTGCCGCACTCATCTCTGGCTGACGGTCATAGGTCGGAACTTTTGGTGAAGGCACCATGACGCGGGTCTCGCCCTTTTTAGGCTCCTCTACCCCACCGTTGAAAAAGAAGGTCAGATGGGCGTATTTCTCTGTTTCTGTCACGCGGAACTGCTTCAGGTCTGCATCTGCCAATACGTCAGCAAGCGTTTCTTGCACATAGGCCTTGCTGAAAATAATCGGCGCATCGAGCTCGGGGTCATATTCGGTCAAGCAGACCGCATTGATATCAGGATGCACGCTGCGCTCGAAACCATCGAAATCATCATCGATAAGCGCATGCATGATTTGGCGTACGCGATCAGGTCTAAAGTTAAACATGATCAGCGCGTCTTCATCTTGCAGCGGCTGGTAGCCGTCAACTATCAGCGGTTCGACAAATTCGTCCGTAACGCCCTTGCCGTAGCTTGCGGCAATGGCTGCCACAATCTGGTCAGACTCCACCGCTTCGCCCGTAGCTAAAGTTAAGGCATCATAGGCGCGGCTTGTGCGTTCCCAGCGCTTGTCGCGGTCCATGCCGTAGTAGCGACCCATGACCGTCCCCATGCTGACCTGCGGATAAGCAGACGCAAAGCAGATGATGTCGCGCAGATAATCAACGCCACTGCGCGGACCGACATCGCGGCCGTCTAACAGCGCGTGAATCACGATGCGCTCTGCACCTTGTGCAACAGCCAGCTTAACCAGCATCTTAAGGTGTGAAATATGGCTGTGGACGCCGCCGTCTGACAGCAGTCCTATCAGGTGGATGGTCTTGCCGGCGCGCACGGCACTGTCAAGGGCATCAATCAAGATAGTGTTGTCGGTCAGCGTGCCGTCTTGAATGGCACTGTCAATGCGTGACAGTTCCTGGTAGACGCAGCGGCCGGCACCAATGTTAAGGTGGCCGACTTCAGAGTTGCCCATTTGCCCTTTGGGCAGACCGACGGCTTCCCCACTGGCGTTGAGCATCGTCGTCGATGCGGTCAGCCAAAGTTTGTCCAGATTGGGAGTATGCGCTGCGAGAATTGCATCGCCCTCGGGATATTCGCTGCTTGCCCCGTAGGCAAGCCCGTCCATTATGATAAGCCCCACGGGGCGAATGTTTTTTTTATCAGCGCTCATGCTAAGCCTTCTTGATTGAGTGTGATGGTCAGATATCACTAGTTAGATTAGCACTGACAGGGCTCACTTCACTAAAAGCTCACTTGCTAGTAGCATTTGCCTACAAGCACTGCACAACTTAGTCTACGACAATGCGGGGTTCGTAGAAAACGCTCGCAGCTGCCGCAATGATCGGCGCAAAGTCACTGGCATCAAGGGCAGCACCGCCCACGAGGGCACCATCGATGTTTTCTTCACTAAAGAACAACTCTGCATTGCCGCCGTTGACGCTGCCCCCGTAGAGGATGCGGGTGTTTTCAGCAATCGTTTCGCCAAAGAGATCTTCGAGCACGCCTCGAATATGGGCGCAGACTTCTTCGGCCATCTTTGGTGTGGCCGTCTTACCCGTGCCGATGGCCCAAATGGGTTCATAGGCTATCACAACCCTCACGGCATCCTCGGGCAAAATACCCGCCATTGCAAGCTTTATCTGCTTACGGATAAACTCAATGGTAATCCCCTGCTCTCTTTGCTTGAGCGATTCGCCAACGCAAACAATGGGCACAAGACCTACCTCCAGCGCAGTTTTGGTTTTTTTGTTAACGGTTTCATCGGTTTCGTTAAAATAAGCACGCCGCTCACTATGGCCGATAATCACATACTCTACGCCAAAATGCTCCAGCATGGGCGCAGATATTTCGCCTGTG
>WRBW01000039.1 GCA_009784345.1 Coriobacteriia bacterium
CTCGCGCATCGTGCACACGCCTGCAGCAGAGCTTGCCCAGAAAAGTGGCGTGAACCTGCTGGTCAAAAATACCTACAGCAACCATCCCGGCACGGTTGTGCGCAACATGGACGTTTCAAAAAACAGTGAACTGGCAACGGCCATTGCTGCCAAAACAGGGATAACGCGCTTTGTTGTCGATTTGGGGCGCGAAGAAGGCTGCACGGCTCATATTGAAGCTCAGGCTGCCGTCTACAAGGCCATTGCCCAGGCTGGTGTGTCGCTTGACATGTTCACCCCTGCGGGCAAGTGTCTGTACTTTACGGTTGATTCTGCGCAGGCAGATAAGATCATCGAGGTCTTGGCTCAGCTGGATGTGCACGCAAGCTGCACGGACGGTCTGGCTAAAGTGACCATCGTGGGTGCTGCCATGCACGGTGTCCCCGGTGTCATGGCAAAAATCGCAGAACCGCTGGCACACGCCGGCATTGATGTATGGCAGACCGCAGATTCACACGCCACGATTTCTGTGTTGGTGAAGGAAAACGAATCGAAGCAGGCGCAGGTAGTGTTACATACCGCCTTCAATTTAGATGGCGGGCACACCTAAGGCTCAATCTCTGCGTTGGATTATACAGTCTTTTCGGACACCTAGCTTTTAGTAGGCTTACCTCAAAGACTGCACAATCCGCCTTGACCTTGAACCTTAGGAGCACCCGATTTTTTTGACGAGGAGATAATTTCAGAATGAGGCGTTCAATTTACTACTTTACGATGTCGCTTGACGGCTACATTGCTGATGCTCAGGGCGGCGTCGAATGGATGACAGGTGCGCCCAACATCGACTATGGCTTCAAAGAATTCTACGACCAAGTGGGTACTATCATTCTGGGCGCCCGCACCTACGAGCACATGCTCAAGATGGGCGACTTCTTTCCCTATCCTGACCGCGAGGTCATCGTCGTGAGCTCAAACGACAAGCTCAAAAAAGCGGCGGAGTGCGTCCAGTTATCTCAGGAAGACCCGGCGAAGACCCTGGCGCGTCTGCAACTGGGCCCTGAAGAGGATGGTCTTATTTGGGTTGGCGGCGGCGGCGAGCTTGCTGGCAGTATGTTCGCAGCAGGACTCATAGATGAGCTACGTGTTTTCATCCAACCCATCATCTTAGGAGAAGGCACCAAGGCTCTTGTTTTTGACCAAAATATTTCTCGTGCGCTCGAGCTGGAATTCAGCAAAGAGCACCCAGCGGGCATAGTGGAGCTGCGTTATCAGGTCCCCAAGCGCTGGAGAAGCGACGTCTAGAAAGGCATGTCAGCTATGACCAGCACGAAACATCGGTCTGAAAGCCTCAGGCTGGGGATAGACATTGGCTCGACTACCGTAAAGGTGGTCGTGACTGATGATGACTTCACCATAATTTATAGCGACTACCAACGTCACTTTTCTGATATTCAGGCGACCCTACTGCGCATGATGCAAGAAGCTCGAGAAAAACTCGGCGATGTATCACTTCATGTCATGATTACGGGCTCGGGCGGTATGACGCTTGCCAATTGGGTTGGTGTCGAGTTCATCCAAGAGGTCGTCTCTGCTTCGAATTGTATTAACGCCTTTGCTCCTCAGACCGATGTTGCGATAGAAATCGGTGGGGAAGACGCAAAAATTATCTACTTCACGGGTGGTATCGAGCAGCGCATGAACGGCATTTGCGCTGGCGGTACGGGGTCTTTTATTGATCAAATGGCGGCACTTTTGCAAACAGATGCCGCAGGACTCAATGAGCTGGCATCCCGCCATGAGGTCATCTATCCTATTGCAGCACGCTGCGGTGTTTTCGCCAAAAGTGACTTACAGCCGCTCATCAACGAGGGCACGGCAAAGACTGATCTGGCAGCGTCCATTTATCAGGCCATCGTCAGTCAGACCATTAGTGGTCTTGCCTGTGGACGTCCCATCAAGGGTAATGTTGCCTTTTTGGGTGGACCCTTGCACTATTCATCTGAGCTGCGCAAGCGCTTCATCGAGGTGCTCGAACTAGATGAAGAGAGCGTCATCCTACCCGACAATGCGCACTTGTTTGTAGCCCTCGGGGGGGCAATAGGTGCCAGCAAAGATACGGCAGTAGTTTTGGACGCACTCATCCAGAAGCTGCAAACGAAGCCAGAATCTGAATTTGAAATCGACCGCCTCGAGCCACTCTTTGAAACAGACGCTGACTACCAAAGCTTCAAGGCACGTCATGATGCGCACCGGATAGCCAGGCGCAATCTTGAGGGCTATGAAGGCGAGGTTTTCCTCGGCATTGATGCGGGCTCAACGACGACGAAGCTGGTATTGATTTCTGGCGAGGGCGAGCTTTTGCATTCTTATTATGCGGGCAATGAAGGTAGTCCGCTGCAGACCGTGATGCAGGCGCTTATAGAGGTTTACGACATCATGCCGGCCGGTCTGTCGATTACCAGTTCCTGTGTGACCGGATACGGCGAGGCGCTGATTAAAGCGGCGCTCTGTGTTGATCTGGGCGAAGTCGAGACCATGGCGCACTACAAAGCGGCAGCCTTCTTTGTGCCTGATGTCGATTTTATCCTCGATATTGGCGGGCAGGACATGAAGGCCCTGCGTCTGCGTAACGGGGCTATTGATTCGATGCTCCTAAACGAAGCCTGCAGTGCAGGTTGCGGCAGCTTCATCGAGACCTTTGCCAAATCGCTGAATCAAGAAATTTCAGAATTCGCTTCGCATGCACTTCAGTCGCGCAATCCTGTTGACCTGGGATCGCGCTGCACCGTCTTTATGAACTCGCGTGTTAAGCAGGCGCAAAAAGAGGGCGCAAAGGTCAGCGATATTTCGGCTGGTCTTGCTTATTCGGTCATCAAAAATGCGCTGCAAAAGGTCATCAAGATAACCGATCCAGCGCAACTAGGCACATCTATCGTCGTTCAAGGCGGAACCTTCTACAATGAAGCTGTCTTGCGTGCCTTTGAAATAGTCGGCGAACGCGAAGCAGTCAGACCTGACATCGCTGGCATCATGGGAGCCTTTGGCGCAGCTCTTATTGCGAAAGAAAAGTTCGAAGTGTCAGGGCGTGGCGGGGAAGCTGAAGCAAACGAGCTAGGCCATCAGCATTCGCAACTGCTGTCAAAAGATGACATCTTAAACCTGAATATCGAAACCAGTCATCAGCGCTGCTACGCCTGTGGCAATGCCTGCCTGCTGACCATTAGCAAGTTTTCAGAGACCCGCCGCTTTATCAGCGGAAATCGCTGCGAACGGGGGGTAGGCAAGAAGACTTGCGCCAGCGCAGCCCCCAATCTGTACCAGCAAAAGTACCAGCGCGTCTTTGATTACAGGCCACGTGCTGCAGCAGATGCGCCCCGCGGAACTGTTGCTCTACCACGTGTTCTGAACATGTACGAAAATTACCCGCTGTGGTTCACCTTCTTTGACCAATTGGGTTACCGCGTCGAGCTTTCGCCACGTTCAAGTCGCGAGCAGTACGAAAGGGGCATGGACTCTATTCCCAGTGAGTCCCAGTGCTACCCAGCCAAAAAGGTACACGGCCACATTGAGGCCTTGGTCGCAGCGGGCCACAAGTACATTTTCTACCCCTGCGTTATGCACGAACTGAACACCATTGAGGGGGCAGAAAACGACTTCAATTGCCCCATCGTGACCTCATACCCTGAAAACATCAAGAATAACGTCGAGTCCTTGAAAGAGGAGGACGTCCATTTCCAGAGTCCCTTTGTGACGCTCAATGATCTTGAGCGGCTGACGGCTCAGCTGGCAAAGGCCTTCCCAGATATCGATGCTGAAGAGATCAGGACTGCCACAAAAGCTGCCTGGGACGAGCAGCAGGCTTTTCGTGCTGACATCCGCCGTATGGGCGAAGAAGCCATCGACTACGTTGAAAAGCGTGGTGTCTTAGGTGTTGTGTTGGCAGGCCGCCCTTATCACATTGATCCCGAGCTTCATCATGGCATCCCGGACTTAATTGCATCCTACGGCGGAGCTGTCCTGACCGAAGACAGTGTTGCTCACCTGGGCGAGGTCAAGCGACCTTTGATGGTTCGCGACCAGTGGTCCTATCATTCACGCCTTTATGGAGCCACCAGTTTTGTGGCAGGTCGCGATGACTTTGAAATGGTTCAGCTGAACTCCTTTGGCTGCGGTCTTGATGCTATTGCAACTGATGAGGTGCAAGAAATCCTTGACCGCTCAAATAAGCTCTACACGCTATTAAAAATCGATGAAATCAAGAACCTCGGGGCTGCACGCATTCGTATACGATCGCTTCTGGCAACCCTGCAAGAACGTGATGCCCGCGGGGTCAGCAGGTCCGAGCCAGAACCACGCACGCAGCGTGTTGTCTTTACCAAAGAGATGAAGCAAAAGCACACCATTTTGTCGCCACAGATGTCGCCCATTCATTTCGACCTCATAAAAGAGGCATTCCTTGACAGTGACTACCGACTAGAAGTCTTGCCAGCGCAGGACCGCGCAGCCATCGACACGGGGTTGAAATACGTCAACAACGACGCCTGTTATCCCGTGCTGATTGTAGTCGGGCAAGTCATTAATGCCCTCAAGTCTGGCGACTATGACCCCGACAACACCTCTGTCCTGATGAGCCAAACAGGAGGAGGCTGCCGGGCAACTAACTATATTTATCTCCTGCGTCGTGCCCTGAAAAATGCAAGCCTCGAGCAAGTACCCGTCGTGTCGATGAACGCCCTAGGGCTCGAAAAAAACCCTGGCATGAAATTTACACCCGCACTTCTGGCAAAGGCTCTGCAGGGCATGCTCTACGGTGACCTCCTGTCGCGGGTACTGCTGCGCACCCGTCCTTATGAGCTTGATGCTGGTGCTGCCGAAGCTCTTTTTGAGATCTGGAATGAACGCTGCAAGGCTGCCGTTCGCGCGGGTAGATACCGTGACTTTAAACGAAATGTCGCAGATATCGTGTCGGATTTCGACCAGCTGCCGCTGCGTGATGTCCAAAAGCCGCGGGTCGCCGTGGTAGGAGAGATTCTGGTCAAACTCCACCCAACAGCCAATAACGACGTTATTAGCGTACTTGAACAAGAGGGCGGCGAGGTCGTCGTATCTGACTTGGCAGACTTTTTCCTTTATAATGCCCAGTGCGCGCGCTTTAACGAAGAGCAGTTGGGTGCAAAGAAGTCCATGCGAATGTACGGGGATGCCTTTGTGGCTTTCATCGAGTTCTATCGCAAGCATGTCCGCGCAGCCCTGCAATCAAGTGAGCGCTTTGATGCGCCCGCACCCATCGAAGAGCTGGCTCGGCTGGCAGCGCCCATCGTGTCGCTGGGCAACCAAACCGGCGAAGGCTGGCTGCTGACGGGCGAAATGGTCGAGCTCATAGAACATGGTGTGCCCAATATTGTCTGCGTGCAACCCTTTGCCTGCCTGCCTAATCACGTGACGGGTAAAGGCGTCATCAAAGAGCTCAAGGCGCGCTATCCGCAGGCCAACATTGCGGCGATAGACTACGATGCAGGTGCAAGCGAAGTCAACCAGCTCAACCGCATCAAGTTGATGTTCACGACAGCAATCCAAAACCTCGAGCAAGCTGAAGAAAAACAGGCGGAGGGCGTCCATAGCTCCGCTACCTCAAAACAAGGAGTCAACCGTGCTTAATCCCATTTTTTTCCTGTCCCGTGCGATATTGGTGAGCCTCGTGGCGACCTTTCTGGTCGTTGCGACCATGGCCTTGGCATCTGTGTTTGGCATCGAACACATCGTCAGCGAGTTTGTCATTGGCATCATCTTTGCCGCAGGTCTTGCCTATGCTGGTGCCCGCTACGGACACCAGCATGCCAAAGAGTCTACGACACCGCGCGCACTCGAGACGCGTCTCTTTCTGATTCAGTTTGCACTCTTTCTGTTCATACTGTCAGCGCTTCAGTTTAGCCTAGGGGAGGTAAGCATCGCTGGTCATGAATTTGCTGGTGGCATGGTCTACGTGCCTGCCCTCGTTGCCATCTGGGTCATCTACTGGTGTATCAGAAATGTCTTGACTATCACAGAAGAACAGGCTGCCATGATTGGCAGCAAGCGCAGCGAAATCGCCATCTTGTGTGCTGGCGTGCTGCTGGCACCCTTCCTGCTGCTGATTCCTGGCTTTGCACTGGCAGAGGTCTTTGGTTTTGACCCGTTGATTATTTTGGCAGTCTTTTCCTATGCGCCTATTATGTCTGCGGCGCTACCAGCGGGCTTTAGCATCCGTAAACTGGTCATGCACCAAGCAGGTGCTGAAAAAGACTAATAAAATGATAGTATGACTAGTGTTGAGATGACTCATTGAAATGCTGTATGAGATAACTGGCAAGCAAGCTGTTTTTATCGAAGAAAGGTAAACTATGCCACTGACGCAGAACTTTTCTGTGCCCACCGATTTCGACCTTTGCCTTGTTCGCGAGCAGGCGAATAAGATGCGTGTCGACATCGTCAAAATGCTCACCGCGGCAGGCTCGGGTCACCCCGGGGGATCATTATCTGCTGCAGACATCGTGTCGGTGCTGTACTTTGGTGGAGTTATGAGCTATGACCCTGCTGACCTAAAGGCGCCCTGGCGTGACCGCTTCATTTTATCGAAAGGTCATGCGGCACCCGTGCAGTATGCCGCCCTGGCACTAGCAGGCATTATCGATGAAGAAGAGCTTCTGACAATTCGCCAGCTGGGTTCGAGGCTGCAAGGTCATCCTGACGCCAGCAAGTGTCCTGGCATAGAGGTATCGACAGGGTCGCTGGGTCAAGGGCTTTCTATTGCCTGTGGTTTGGCGCAGGCCTTAAAGCTTTCTGGGCAGATGGGGGCAGATGGACGCACTCCTCCAAAGATTTATCTTCTTATGGGCGACGGAGAGCTCCAGGAGGGTCAAAACTGGGAGGCGGCGTTGTACGCGGCTCATTACGGACTGGACAACGTGGTAGCGATTGTGGACCGAAACTATTTGCAAATAGATGGCGACACTGAAGAGGTCATGGCGCTGGGCGATGTAGCTGCCAAGTTTGGAGCTTTCGGCTGGGATGTGGCGACGCTTGACGGTCATGATGAGCAGGAAATATATGATGTATTAACGAGGCCGCGCTATAGTAGCAAGCCACTTATGATTGATGCGGTGACGACGAAGGGCAAGGGAGTCTCGTTTATGGAAGATGTCGCTGGCTGGCATGGCGTGGCTCCTAGTCAGGAGCAGTGTGATACGGCCTGCCAGGAACTCGCGGCAGAAATGCGCAGCTTTGCGGATGCGCTTGATGTAGAGCTTGATGCGGATTCTGAGACTGACGGGCTTGCTGAGCTTGCGACAGGGGGTGATGTTCGTGGCTAAGGCAAAAGCGACACGCGCCGCCTACGGCGAAACCTTGCTTGAACTGATTGCAGAGGGTCATGACATCGTTGCGGTCGAGGCTGATCTGGCGGGCTCGACGACCACCGGCAAGGTGGGTGAGGTCTATCCCGAACGCTTCTTTAATGCCGGTATCGCTGAAGCCAACATGGTCGGTGTCGCTGCCGGTCATGCGCTGGCGGGGCAGACAGCCTTTACGGGGTCTTTTGCGGTCTTTGGCACGGGACGCGTCTATGACCAGATCCGCAATACCGTCTGTTACAACATGCTTGACGTGAAAATTGCACCTACTCACAGTGGTGTGACCGTAGGTGCTGACGGCGGCAGCCATCAGATGCTTGAAGATATTGCGCTGATGCGCGTACTGCCCCATATGCGCGTGCTGGTTCCTGCTGACTACACCGCTGCCAAGGCTGCGGTGCGCTATGCGGCGACTAACCCAGGGCCCTTCTATGTACGTCTGGGACGCGCCGAAGTACCTGCTGTTTACGGACCAGATGGCATTACGGGAGTCGACGCTCCTGATGTCACCAAGGCCTTTGTGGTGCGCGAAGGTGCCGATGTGACCATTGCTGCCTGCGGTATCGAGGTCGCAGAAGCTATCAAGGCGGCAGAGATGCTCGAAGCCGAAGGTATCGATGCAGAAATCATCGACGTCATGTGCATAAAGCCACTGGATGTCGAGACCATCGTGCGGAGTGTATCCAAAACGGGTCGCATGGTAACTGCCGAGGAACATAGCGTACTGGGTGGCATGGGTTCTGCGGTGTCCGAAGTGCTTTCTGAAGTCTTGCCAACACCGACTCGTCGTGTGGGTGTTGCCGATCAGTTTGGTACCAGTGGTACACCTGATGAGCTTATTAAGCATTTCTCGCTGGATGCAGCGTCTATAGCCGCCGCCGCCAAAGAGCTGTTATAGCAGTACGGTAACAGCTATTTCGTGTTTCACCGTCCTTTGTTAGACTTGACACGGATGTGTGAGCACATCTTTTTTTGTAATGAAGGTGCATGACATGCAGTTTTGTGTCGCACAACGATAGATTAAGGGAGGCTCATAGTGAGCGACCTAGAGTCAAGGCTCGATCAAATCGTGCCAGAACCACAGTTTTCGCCGCGTGCGAACCGTGGACCACTAATGATATCGATGCGGAATGTTTCAAAGCGCTACGTGCCCAATAAGGCCGCGCTTGAAAACATTAATGTCGAAGTCGCAGCGGGCGAATTTGTATTCATCGTCGGGCATTCAGGGTCGGGTAAGTCGACCTTTATCCGCATGTTGCTGCGCGAAGTCGCACCCAGTAGTGGTCAGATTATCGTCGCAGGTCACGACTTGGGTCGCCTGAAGAACTCGAAGGTTCCCTATTTGCGCCGCAATATTGGCTGCGTATTCCAAGACTTCAAGTTGCTGCCTAATAAAACGGCTTTTGAAAACGTTGCCTTTGCCCTGCAGGTTATTGGCAAGTCAAAGCATGTTATTAACACGCAAGTGCCAGAAGTACTGCGTCTGGTAGGACTTGAAGGCAAGATTCACAACTACCCTCACGAGCTTTCCGGTGGTGAACAGCAGCGTGTGTCTGTTGCACGCGCCTTTGTAAACCGTCCGCCACTGCTTTTGTGTGATGAGCCCACCGGCAACCTCGACCCACAGACTTCACTGGGTATTATGAAGCTGCTCGAGCGCATTAACCGTACGGGAACGACGACCCTAATTGCGACGCACGACCAGGAAATGGTTAACTACATGCGCCAGCGTGTTATCGCCCTTGATGAAGGTCAGCTTGTCCGCGACCAGGACAGGGGGGTGTACGGAAATGTCGATTAATGTTGGGTATTTTATTTCTGAAGCCGCCACCAGCTTTCGCCGTAACTGGGTAATGACCTTTGGAGGCATTGCGACGATTTTTCTCTCGCTGCTTTTGATGGGTTCAGCCCTTTTGATGAATTCTTTGGTCACCGACATGGTGGGCGACATCGAAAGCCGTATTAATATTCAGGTCTGGATAAACGATAACGCAGAAGATGTCGATATCGACGGCCTGCAAACTATTTTGCAGAATACGGAAAATGTTCAAAGTGTTCACCTGGTCAGCAAAGACGAGGCGCTTCAGCGCTTCACCTACATGACGCAGGATTCACCTGAAATTGTCGAACAGCTACAAGGCAACCCCTTGCCACGTTCGCTCGAAATAGAGCTGGTCGATACTCAGGATATCGATAGCGTCTTGACCGTCATCCGTAACAGCGAGCAGTTCCCGCTGGTTGCTGACCCACCAGCAGATCCAGAACGCGCCTTAAGCTACGGACAGGGTATTGTTGAATCGCTGCTCAGTGCCACCCAAACGGCACGCTATGCCGGTATTGCGCTGGTTGGTATTCTTGCCGTCGTCTCGCTAATATTTATCAACAACACCATTCGTCTGGCTATTTATGCCCGTCGCAATGAGCTTTCCATCATGCGACTGGTAGGAGCCAGCAACGGCTTTATTCGCGCACCCTTTATTTTAGAAGGTATCTTGCAGGCCTTAGTGGGTGCCATTTTGGCCATCCTGGTACTGCTTGCCATCAAGTCATTTGCCTTCCCGGGACTGCAGCAGACCCTTGCCTTCATTCAGTTTAGCTTTACTAATACTCTGATGACGCACATTGCGCTGGTACTGCTGGTTTCAGGTATTATCATTGGTGCGCTGGGTGCCATCATCGCTATGAGAAAGTATTTGAAGATTTAGGCGTGCTAGCACAGTTTAAGGCGAAAATGTTATGATGCAATGCGGGCTTAGCGGCCCGCATTGTTGCATTTATCATGATGCTTGGGCTGTGTGCCAGGGCATCATTTTTGAGAAAAGGACAGGCATGAATCGTACGACAAAAATATTTACCTTAGCCCTGACGGTCATGGTCTTGGTGCTGATTGCCTTTACCGGCGGCTTTGCTACCTCACAGATTGTTTTCTTGGGTGAAAACGTCCGCGGTCAGCAAAACAGTTCACTGCAGCGTGAAGTATCAGAAATGTTTAGTCTGATGCAGCGCGAGGCCC
>WRBW01000040.1 GCA_009784345.1 Coriobacteriia bacterium
CATCGTCTTCAGACGCTTGGTGGGCTCAGTCCCCAGGACATTATTGATATAGGTCTCTGACAGTCCGTCTGGTGTAATAATGGCGACCGCACCAGCCCTCCCGCCTTCGAAGGCCTTGATGTAGGCTGTCAGTTCTGCGTAAGTGGCAGGTAGCTGCGCCTCTGAAGAAAGGCGTTGTCCGTAGGGCGGATTTGTCACCAAGAGATGCGAGGCATCTACCCCTCCCCTCTTTTGGCTGATTTCAGCAGTAGTCGCAGGACTCAAATCACCTTTGAAATCTATAAACTTTGCCAGATTTGCCTTCTTGGCAGACTCGACAGCTGCTTGCAGAGACGGTGCGTCACTGTCTCCGGCAATAATAAGTGGATGAGACAGCCCTTCGAGCATTTCAGCACCAACAGCCGCACGCTCATCGGCCTCATCAAGCACGCTGAACCACAGGTCCTCATCGTACTGCTTCCAGCCCTGGAATCCCCAGTAGTCACGCAACAAACCGGGAGCTCTGTCACTGGCAATGAGCGCTGCTTCAAGCACAATTGTGCCCGATCCACAAAAAGGATCCAGCAGATATGATGCTGTAAATCGCGGGCGAGCGGGGACGCTCGCCCCTACAGACGAATCCCCTACATTGTCACCCTGCACTTCCCGAGCGTGAACGAGGGATCTTGGGGTCTCACCATTGACCCTCCAGTCGGCGGCGAGCAGCATGGCAGCTGCGAGGTTTTCCTTCAAAGGCGCGTGTACCGCGCGGCTCTCGACACGGTAGCCACGACGATGCAGTGGCTCACCACTCAGGTCGATGGCAATCGTTGCCTTTTCGCCGCGCAGGTTCAGGTTGACTAGCACGTCAGGGCGCACACGTGAGATGTTTGGACGCACTCCGCCGCTTGATTTTTCTCTGATGCGGTCAACAATGGCATCCTTTGCGCGCACGGCCACGAACTGGCTGTTGCGCAAGTTGTCATTGCGCCCGTAGGCGTCGATGGCAAAGGTGGCCGTATCTGCGATATGGTCCTCCCATTTGAGCTTGTAGAGGCTGTTGTACAGGGTGTCAGAATCGCTTGCGGCAATGCGGTCGACAATCAGCAGCACGCGGCTTGCCGTACGCAGCCACAGGCAGGCGCGCATGCCGTCTTCGATGCTACCAAAGAAGGCGGCTCCGTTGCTTAAGGGGCGTACCCGCTTGATGCCCAGCGCGCGTAGCTCGTCCGCCAGCAGGCCTTCCAGCCCGCGTCCGCAGCTTGCAAAAAATTCGAGAGTTTGTGTGTTAGTTTTCATGCTCTCTAGTCTAACCGATAGAGAGGCTGTGGGTTGCTGTGACCCTAAGGTGCGACGATGACGCTGCCGGCGAACTCGACGTCGTGGCTGGCCAGGAAGTCGTCATAGTCTTGCTGATTGATAAAGGCTGAGAAGACAAAATAGTTCGCATCAGGCACGTAGTCGAGGACTGACTCGTCGCTGGTTTCATCGCGCGTATCGTGAAAGTCGAAGCCATCTGTTGGAGTGATGAACCACAGGTACTGCATCATGGTGTCATCAGACATGAGCTCTTGAGCCTTTGCATGCGCATCGTCTTCGGTGGCGACAAAATAGCCTACAGCCCAGTCAGTGGGCAGGACTCCCAGGTCAGGGAATTCTATATCTGGTGTTGCTATGAGGCTCGCATCTGCCGGTGCCGGCTCGATGGGATCAACGACTTCTGCCGTTGCATTGTTCTGGCATCCCGTCAGTGCAAGAACAAGTAGGAGTGTTGTAATGAGGCTAACAAAGAGTGTGGTCTTTTTCATGACGAATCCTCTTGCTTCTTCTTGTGATCTTCAATTATCTGAAGGATTTCTGGTGTCGGAGTTGAGTGCCCGTAAGGAGGTGTTCCAGGGCCAACTTTTGCCATGTCTTCGCGAAATTTATCCGAAGTAAAGTAGTCAATGATTTTATTCGACATATCACCCTCGCTCCCTTCTAGCACCCTAGTTTAGCACGATACGCAAGGAGGAGTGCGTCCGTTAATGCTTTCAAAAGTGCTCCAGAGAGCACCTTTTTTAAGGTTATGAGTCGGAAAGCAATTCTTCCGCTGCTTCATTAAGCCGCTGGCCTAACTCAATTGATTCTGAGGGGGCAGCTCCCATACCCGTCATTGTGGGCACTGACCCGCAACGTAAGCGTAGCGTGTCGAAACAATGCTTCAGTCACGTCATTGCGCACTCCGATGCGCAATCCGATTGTCAGCAGGGTCTCTATGGCAATCGTCACAGTGTCAGTTACCGCTACGTGGTAAACAGCATCTTGCCTACGATTAGATTGCGGCTCGGGGGCCGCAATGACGCGAGTGTAGTCCGTTGCGAAGCAACGGATACTGGTCCTGTGCCGCAGGCACAGGTGCATTGCAATCAGGTACCATTGCTATCTTTCAGTTCTGGATGGACACTCTCCCAAGCCGCTCTAACATGCCTTGGAAGGTGGATAATTCCCCAGATTTCTATAAGTGAATCTTTGTGCAAAAACACATGAAGATCATTGGTCGATGTTGCTTCGTTCAGAACTGTCATATACAGGCGGCGTACATCCTCGATGTTAGAAAGGTCATAATAATTGCAAGGTGTCCAATCGAGGTAGATAGGTAAAACTATCGTCCCGTCACTCTTGCCTACAAGGTTGTCAAGAGATTCCGCAACGAGAACAGGCTTGGTGTGCTGTGCTCTGGGAACTTCACCCTTTTTCAGTGGAGTATAAATCTTCATGCCTACATTTTAGCAGTATCGATTGATTTTGCTAAGTTACGTAAGTTTGATGCACAAAAAAGGTGCTCCGGAGAGCACCTTAATCAATTCCTCTGAGCAGCAATTTACTGTTCGATTGTGGAAGTGCTCGAAGCAACAACCAAAGGATCGGCTGCTGGCTGTGGCGCAGGCGATGCAGGTCGATTAGACACTTCGGTGTAGTATCTCAACACCGCTGTGTCGCGCGCCCAGTTAAGGATTATCATATAGAGCGCCGTCAAAGTAATAGCTAAAAAAGTCCCGACTAACAAAACAATTACGGCACCAAGGATACCCATAACAATATCGCCAATCGATGGACCTCCCCACATTCCGCCGCGGAACCCGCTCAAAAGCACCCCTAGTGCTGCGATAGTTACACCTGCCTGCATGAGCCAGAAGAGCACAATAGTGATTCGTCTAAGCCAATTTATCCAAAACATTGAGTCGGATATTTCAGGCGGTGCAAACGAATCTTTTGCTCTCAGATTAGAGAAAAACGATCCTGCATGATTCTTTAATGCTGCTGTAGCCTGGCCCTGTTGTGGCGGAACTGGTGGGCTGTACTGCTGGTATTGCTCACTCATACTCTCTCCCCTCTCGCTGCACTACATTGAGGTCAGTATAGCATGAGGATTAACTCAGCCAAACGCAAGTGATGAGAGCCAAAACAATGCTTCAGTCATGTCATTGCGCACTCCGATTGTAAGCAAGGTCTTTATGGCAATCGTCACCATGTCAGTTACCGTTGCGCGCTAAACAGCATCTTGCTTACGATTAGACTGCGGCTCGGGGGCCGCAGTGACGTGGCTGTGACAGCCTGCCCGCTGCGAAGCACTAAGGTTCCTCGACTACGCTCGGGACGTGAGTGGTGACAAGGCATGAGTATAGCCCGCTGCGAAGCAGCGGAAACTGGTCCTGTGCCGCAGGCACAGATGCATTGAGGCCGCAGTGATGTAACTGCAATAGTCTGTCCGCTGCGAAGCAGCGGATACTGGTCCTGTGCCGCAGGCACAGGTGCATTGGGTGGAGGGCGTCCATTAGCGCTTAAAAAAAGTGCCCCGTTGAATGGGGCACTTTTGCAGGTCAAGAGCGAGACCCCGGCTCGGAGGCCGGGGTGACGTAGTTCAAATTAGCGGCGGCGGGGCTTGCGCTCTCCGTAAGAGTCGCCGCCACGGTTACCACCGCGATCACCTCCGCGCCCACCACGGTCACCATCACGACGGGGTCCACGTCCGCCTGGACGCTCTCCTCCGCCTCTTGGTCCGCGGTCACCACGGTCACCACCTGTGCTAGGAGGTGCATCTGGCTTGTCTAGACGGTCAAGGCTCACCTTGCCGCGATCATCGATTTCGAGGACTTCAACCTTAACCTCGTCGCCTACTTCCAGAACGTCTTCGACCTTGTCGATGCGTCCGTTAGCGATGCGGCTGATGTGTAGCAGGCCGTCCTTGCCAGGAACCAGCTCGATAAAGGCACCAAAGGCCTGGATGGCCACAACGCGACCGGTGTAGACCTCTCCGACCTCAGGGTCTTTGACGATGGCATTGATGCGACGGGCGGCTTCTTCGCCACCGGTGTCGACGCTGGCAATAAAGATCGTGCCGTCTTCTTGAATGTCGATGTTGGCGCCGGTTTCTTCTTGCAGGCCGCGAATGACCTTACCGCCGCTACCAATGACGTCACGAATCTTATCGACCGGAATCTTGATGGTGATAATGCGTGGCGCGTACTGCGACATTTCCTCGCGAGGTGTGTCGATAGCTTCTTCCATCTTTGAAAGAATATGCGCGCGACCTTCTTTTGCCTGGTTGATGGCCTTCGTCAAGATGTCTAGGGACAGACCGCTTGCCTTATTGTCCATCTGCAGGGCGGTAATACCGTTAGGGGTACCGGCAACCTTGAAGTCCATGTCACCCAGGAAGTCTTCAAGACCCTGGATGTCAGAGAGAATCGCCATGCGGTCGCCTTCTTTGATAAGCCCCATGGCGATACCTGAAACAGGAGCCTTGATGGGACAACCTGCATCCATCAGCGCAAGGGTTGAGCCGCAAACAGCCGCCATTGAAGATGAGCCGTTTGATTCCAGAACCTCTGATACGATGCGAATGGCATAGGGGAAAGTTTCCTCATCTGGCAGGACCGGCTCAAGAGCCTTTTCTGCCAGTGCACCGTGGCCGATGTCGCGACGCTTAGGTCCGCGCATAAATCCGGTTTCGCCGGTGCTGTAGGGTGGGAAGTTATAGTGATGAATGTAGCGCTTGGTCTCGCGCGGATCGATAGTGTCTAAGCGCTGACCCTCTGAAATCATACCCAAAGCAGCAACTGACAGCACTTGCGTCTGACCGCGGGTAAACAGTCCGTCACCGTGGCTGCGGGGCAAGAAGCCTGCGACACAGCTGATGGGGCGGATTTCTGTCAGGCTACGACCGTCGGCACGTTCGCCGTCGGTCAGGACCATTTCGCGCATCGTGCACTTTTCAAGAGCCTTCAGGGCACCCTTGATATGCTTTTCGTTTTCTTCGATTTCTTCTTCGGTGAAGATGCTCATGAGCTCTTCTTTGACGGCTGCAACGCCATCCATACGGGCGTGCTTGTCAGGATTGCGCAGGGCTGCATCCATCTTTGCACGACCAGCTTCGTTGACGCGCTCGAAGATCCACTCTGGAGCTGTGTCAATCTTGAACTCAAGAGGCGTGGGCGCGATTGATGCGATAAAGCGTTCCTGAACTTCGCAAAATGCTGCAACGACTTCTTGTGCAAACATCAGCGCATCGAGCATGTCTTCTTCAGAAACCTCTTTGGCTTCTGCTTCAATCATGTAGACAGCATCTTTTGATCCGCCCACTACCAGCTCGAGGTCGCTTTCTTCCATCTCCTCGAAAGTTGGGTTTACCATGAACTCGCCATTGGCGTCGCGACCGATGCGCGCACCTGCCAAAGGACCCTCAAAGGGAATACCGGCAGCCATCAGTGCCGCACTGGCACCCATGATTGAAATCACGTCTGGCTGGTGAATCTGGTCTGCGCCCAAAACCGTGGCGATAACTTGAACCTCATTGCGAAATCCGTCAGCAAAGGCGCTGCGGATAGGTCTGTCAATCATACGTGCGGTCAAAGTTGCCTTCTCGCTTGCACGCCCCTCACGCTTGATGTAGCCGCCAGGAATCTTGCCTGCCGCGTACATGCGCTCTTCAAAGTCGACGGTCAGCGGAAAGAAATCAAAGTCCTTTGCCTCTTTGCTGGCTGTCGCCGTTACCAATACCACGGTGTCGCCCTGGCGTACCAGAACCGCGCCACCTGCCTGACGTGCAAGTTCGCCACACTCGAGCGTGTACTCCTTGCCGTACAGTTCAAAAGTCTCGACTATTTTAGTCAAAATATACTCCTACTCCTCAAAGTGTGCGCCCATCGCACACTCAACATCTTTGGGACACGCCCTTTGGCAAAAGTGCCCACTTATTAAAAGAGGGAGCACTGGACGCACTCCCCCGTCTTACCTTTTTAACCTCTAATACCCAACTTTGCGATAAGCTCACGATAACCCTCAATGTCGCGATTCTTCACATAGTTCAGCAGCCTCTTGCGCTGACCAACCAGCTTCAGCAGACCACGACGCGTGTGATGGTCATGCTTGTGCGTCTTGAGGTGCTCGGTCAGGTCCTTGATGCGCTGCGTCAGCAGGGCAATCTGAACCTCGGCCGAACCCGAGTCGGTCGCATCCTTGCCGTATTCGGCGATAATCTGTGACTTTACTTCCTTTGTCAAAGGCATGAAACACCTATCTTTCTGTTTGATTTTCTGGCGGAGTGCGTCCAGCGTCCCCGCCATACAAGGCAGGCTGGAAGTAGCCACGATACACCAAGTCTTCAAACAATCCACCTGAAACCGTGTAAGCCGCGGGTGTAGCGCGCGTGCCACAAAGTCACAGGTACCAATAAAACAACCTATCTAGTATACGGGTAAAGTTAACTTCCCGCAATATCTGTGCACGTAAGATCGAAAGCCTCAAGCTTGTGGCCCGTGTCGAAAATGAGATTTTCGAAAAACATGACCAGCGGCGTAGAGTCAGCCTCAATACCCGCTGCGAGGTTTACATAGTTGTAGCGCACCAGGGCATTGCGGAACCATTCGGAGTCTTGCGCAAAGGGCTCGTTCGTAATACTAATCCCGAGGCTCTTAAGATACAGTATGAGAAAAGTTGAAATGCTGCGCGTATTGCCGTCTCGGAAGGGATGAATCAGCCACAGGTCCGCGGTAAAAGCAATTAGACTGCTCAGCTGCACAGCATCAAGTGGCAGTGTGTAGTTGCGCGACCTCTGTCTGTCCATCTCATAGTTGACCGATTCGTCAATGTCCTCAAAGCTTGCATACTGCACTGATCTGCCGCCTAGTACACTTTGTCTTTTGGCAATGTTTTCACTTCTCCACTGCCCTACCCAGTCAAAAGGAAAGATGTCTGCAAAGAGAAAGCGGTGGATTGACTTTAGCTGCACGGGCGAAAGCTGGAAGGTGCTTTTTTCAAGCAGCTCGACAATACGTGCGGAGACCTTATCAGCCTCCATTTCACTTGAGCGCGGATCGCCATAGCTCACACCTGCATAGTGACGGTCAAGGGTCGTGCGTGCATCCTGCATGCTTGAGCTGCCATCGATAGTGGCGGCGATGACCTCTTCAAGATAGCTGGACGTATCCAGCCCATCAGTTTTTTGCAGACCTTTGGCAAGCTCCCAGTAGCTAGCACGCAGCAAGGGATCATTATCTGGCTGCAAAGTTTCATATTCACTTTCAAAAACTATGGGGCTCACCTCCTTTTGCCGTCAGTACCTAGTCATTTTAGCGCATGGACGCCCTCCGCCTAGCGGTCATCACCTGATTTACATGGCAAATGTGGGTGGAATGCACCAGTTGGCGCGGCCCTAAGGTTATAATGATTCGATTGAAAATCGAAACGCTACTAATCAGAGGGAGTGCGTCCATGACTGAAGTCAAGAAGTCGGGTAATGCCATCGTCGTTTTGACGGCCTGTGTATTGCTGAATCTATCAATCCAGATCCTCTATGTCTGGAGCCTCATCCGTGTCGAACTGCTGAACCAGTGGAGCTGGACCCCGACCCAGGCAGGCCTGCCCTTTACCCTCGTGCTGGTCTTTTTCGCCACCGGTGCCCTGATTGGCGGACGCCTGCAAGACAAGTTCGGCCCCCGGTGGGTCGCAGCAGCAGGTGGTCTAATGGTCGGCGCTGGCCTGATACTATCGGGACTCGCGGGTAACCATCCCGTCGGTGTCGCCCTTGCCTTTGGTGTGCTGACCGGTCTGGGTATTGGTTTTGGTTACGGCAGTGTCCTGCCCTGCGCCCTGAAGTGGTTCCATCCCAGTAAAAAAGGTCTGATTGGCGGTATGGTACTGGGCGGTTTTGCGCTGGCGTCTGTCATGTACGCCCCCATCACCGGTGGCCTGCTGGCAAGTACCACTATCTACAACACCTTCATGACCCTAGGTATTGGTGTGGCCATCGTGAGCTTCATCGTGGCACAATTTGTGAAAAACCCCCCAGAGGGCTACACACCACCAGAACCCAAAAACCTCGCCAGTGCTGCGGTCACGCAGGCACCGCTTGATTTTGACTTCAAGGCCATGCTGAAGACCCGCGTCTTCTACCTGATGTTTGCCACCTTTGCGCTAGTTGCCTCTATTGGCCTTATGATGATTGGAAACATTTCAAACATCACGAACTTGCAGCTACCGGGTGCCGAAACGACGACGGTCATCGGTATGGCCATTGGCGCCTTCCTGATTAGCTTTGTTGCCGTCATCAACACGGCAGGGCGAATCGCCGGCGGTAACCTGTCAGATCGCATCGGCCGTGAAAACACCCTGATGATTGCCATAGTGCTGCAGGGCATCAACATGTTGCTCTTTGCGCTGTACACCAATGTTGCCTTGCTGATCATCGGCTTTGCGCTGGTTGGTCTGTGCTTCGGCGTCTTCCTGACCATGTTCCCCGCCCTGACCGGTGACCAGTTCGGCCTGAAAAATTACGGCTTTAACTACGGCATCATGTACATGGCCTACGGTGTGGCAGGACTACTGGCACCGGTGATCGCAGACAACCTCTTTGCGATTCACAACGACTTTCTGATTACCTACTACGTCTGCGCTGCCATGATGGTTGTTGCCTTTGGTCTGACACTGGTGCTCAAGCGCGCCGTCAACGCCCGCAACCTCGAGCTGGATGCGATGCGCAAGGACGGCAAGAACTAGCCTGCGCGCAGCCCTGACCTGCAGTCTAATTGTCCGGAACTGCTGGTGCAAAGAATAACGGTACGCTAACGCAAACCCCTCGTGGGATATAATAGTAGTGTTGTTGTATATGTGAAGCAGGGTGCTCAATCGCCACGAACGACCGAGCACCCTGCTTCATGAGAAAGCCCCTTGTAGCTGCCGCATTACGCGCACACAAGGGGCTCTTTTAATGCTCGGGACAAGGCGGAGGAGTGCGTCCATGAATGGACATCCTCCGCGCTTGCCAAGGACTCTATTTCTGTATAAACGTTGTTGCGGTAATAGGACCTAGGCGAGTGGGTACGTATTTGTATTCTGGGTGAGTCTTTGACTCGAAGGTTGGTAATTCAAACTCCAAAGATAGATACTCAAGGTTTAGAGGAACACTTCCAGAGTCAATCCTTGCTTTAGGCAGTGAAAAGTTCCTTGCATCGAACTTGATATTACGGGGCGTCGCTGAATATGATGGTCCGGCAATAGTAAAGATTCTAGCAACAATTTCGTCATTGGTAACCTGCAACATATTTCCTTCGGTTTCAGCGGTCATAGTTTTGCCGCCCGAAAGGAAGAGACCGGCACCTGACCTTAGCCACATCTGAGTGCGTTGCGAGGATCCAGGGTCATTATTGAAGTACTCTTTTTCTCCATCTACTCCGTACAGCTTGAGATCAGTCGTGTCGAGCTGATAATACTTTACTCTTTGCACCTTTTCGATCTTGAAGGTCTTTGCGGCTGATGCATAGGGAGAATTCGCAGGACGCGTGTAGCTGACTGGCACGTGATAGTCTGACCAGTGCGGTGAATTGGGCTTCATGGTAATCGTCGCGGAACTGTGACCGGTCGCGTCAGTACGAGCCCCCTTGACCTCGTGCACAAGGGCACCCAGCCTGACCCCTTCGCGCTCTTCAGCATGCTTGAACTGCCAGTCGACGGGCACATTTACCAGCGGCTTGCCCTTATCTTTACCTTCGGCAATCACGAGCTGCGTCTTAAAGGTCTTAGTGCCCGTGTTGCCATCCCAGGCAGGCTGCAGCACAAAGTCTGTCCGCACTAGTGGACGAGTTACCCTATGACCGCCTGTTGAAGCGGGCAGGTACAGCCTGGCCTTACCGGCGTGAGCTGCACTGACCGTGAATTCGCCAATCCCTGCAGGCGTGTTTGACACAACGCTTGCCACACCAGCGGCATTAGTGACGGCCGTCGTTCTAACCGCAGCAACCGCAGAGCTACTGGGCGTCACCGTAA
>WRBW01000041.1 GCA_009784345.1 Coriobacteriia bacterium
CTAAAAGAGTCGCTTTTAATCGTCTCCATCGCGGATGCGGCGCAGCATTTCTGCAGCTTCAGGGCTGATTCTGCTCATAAGGGTCGAGCGCTTTGGCGGCGCGTCACGCGTTTCCTCCCAGATTCTGTAGCCATGTTGCAGCTGCTGAGCAAATTCTTTTGAACTGCGGCGCACAACGCCGGTACCCAACGAGGTCCACTGTACCAGGGCATCACTGCTGACGACTTCGACCTGGACACCGTCAGCGACCGCTTGCTTTGCCAGCCGTTCGACGACGGCGTCCCCACTGGTACCGTAGTCTGAAAAAATGACAGTCAGGCCCAGGGTTTTGTGCTCTTTGCGGCTGGCAACAGGATTTGACTTGCCATCAAAAACGACGGTGGCATCAAAGTCTTTGCCGGCATAGGAGGCTATGTCAGAGATCAGGGCGTCGCGGGCCAGGTCCCATTCGTCATCGCGTGCGAGGCTTCGGTAGGGTTCTGCGAGGAATATAAGGTTGTAGCCGTCGACGATGAGGCGCTTGCGAGCTTTCATGGTCGGCGCGCTCCCGTGCTGAGAAGATCCCTCGACGCGCTGCGCTTGCTCGGGAAGTGGAGGGTAGCGCTGCGCTTGCTCGGGACGTGGAGGGTGATGAGGCGTTTAGGGGGTTGATTCATGGACGCACTCCCCCGCCTTTGTTTTGGACACGTGGCGTGGGCTCATCAGGCAATGGCGGGGACGAGAGCTGGGCGAGCTTTGCCTGTGCGGCACGTGCGACGGCGTCTGCGACTTCGGGCGGGAAGGCGACGGTGGCGCGTCCGTGCAGAGACATGATTTTGTGGGCCAGCCAGGTGGTGTCGCTGTAGGGGACGTCGACCGCGCAGCTGCCATCGGGGCTGGCGGCGCGGCGGGTGGCTCCGGGCCAGTCTGCGGGGATGAAGCTGCTTGCGGGGTGAAACTTGATGCGCGCGCTGTAGGGCAGCTGCTTTGGGTCGAAGCGAGGGGCGCTAAAGTCGCTGTGTTGTGGGGTGGCTTCACTGGGCTGCTTCTGCTGCTTCTGCTGATTCAGGGGGGTTGGATTGCTGATGCGGTCGATGCGGAAGTTGCGACCCTGCTGTTTGTTGAGATCAAGGGCGTGCAGGTACCAGGATCCGCCTTCGGCAAAGAGGGCTTTGGGCTGTGCGCGGCGCTGGTGGTCAGTTCCTGCGCGGTCGCGGTAATCAAATTGGAGCGAGCGCTTTTCTTCGAGCGCGGCAGAGACGGCCGTGAAGGTGCTCATGTCGTGCTGAGCCTGGCAGATGCGCATAATCTGGGTGACCGTTGCGGGCTCAAAATTCATGGTGACGGCGTGGGTCAACTTTGTGACAAGGGGGTCGTCAGTTTGGAAGCCTGCTATGCGCAGGGCAAGGGTCAGAGCGGTGGCTTCTTCTTCTGTCAGGCGCAGAGCCTGGTTGAGTGCGGGCATGTCGCCTGTGGCATAGATGAAGCCGTCGTCGCTGAGTTGTATCGGCAGCAGATCGCCGCCACCAAAGGGGGGCACGCCGACAAACATCAGCTGGGTCAGCTCTTCATGCAGTTGTGTCTGATCCATTTTAAGCTGGTTGGCGAGGTCTGCCAGCGCTACAACGTCATAGCGCTTAAGGTTTGAGAGGATGGCCAGCAAAAGCTCGACTCTTTGGGCGGTGTTTAGCATGGGCGGGCTCCCGGCTGCCCCGGTGCTTGCTTGGTCGCTGCTGTATTGGCAAGCGTGCGCAGCTGGGCGATGGCATAGTCGCGGTCCTGCGCGTCGCCAAAGAGCAGGTTGTTTTCAAGCACGAAACTGATGAAGCTGTCGTAGTTTCGGTAGCTGATATGCCAGTGAACACTGCCGTCATCTGAAGGCTCAAGACTGCCGCGCCCGCGTGTCAGGCCATCGAGGCTTGCATGGTGGTCTGCAGGTATGATGACCGTCGTGAAGGTCTCTGGACTCGCCCCGATTTCGAAGGGCATAAGCATCCAGTCTGAGAGACAGAAGTCTGGGGGCATGTGGAAGCTCTCCCCCGCGAGCTCAAGACTCTTGATGCGCCCCAGCTTGAAAGTGCGTATCGCATCGGATACTTCGAGGTCATGGGCCACCAGGTACCAGCGCCCCGACAGCAAGAAAAGCCCGTAGGGTGCGATGTGACGGCGCGATTGCTGTCCTGCCGCATTGGTATAGCAGATGCTGAGGGTATTTCGTTCCTGACAGGCATGGAGGAGTATTTCCAGATAGAGGCCCGCATTGTCATTGCTGTTTGCAGCCTCGGTATCGCGATTACCTAGGTTTGAGGTGGCCGGCATGCGACGCAGGGCAGGGGCTGCCTCTGCATCAAAGAGGGCCGAAAGTTTGGTCAGTGCTAGGCGCAGGGCCAGGGGTAGCGGAAAGAGTGGCTCTTCGAGCTGAGCGTAGCCGGTCAGCGCGAGGGTCGCGCGCTCTGCTGGCCCCAGCTTGAGGTCTTCGCAGAAACTGCTTTCACTGATGAGCCGATTATTGCCCAGGGTGTCCGTCTGAATGATGAGCCCTGCGAGGCGCAAGGTGTCCTTGTCGCGATTGAACATCTTTTCAAAGGCAGTCGCGCTTTGATTCGGGTCGAGTGGGGTGTAGATGTGGTCGCGAATATGCTGAGTTGATACCCCGTCTGCTGCGTGCACGCGTGTGCCCAGCAGCAAGGCGAGGTTAATGATGCGTTCTGTGACCGCTGTTGGTGCTGTTATTGCAGGTGACATGCCCTCTATGATGCCACATTTTTGCTGGGTAGTGCGTCAAGATTCTTCGCTGCGCTCAGAAAAGGTGAGGTGAGTCGCAAGGCGGTGCATCAAGATTCTTCGCTGCGCTCAGAAAGGAGAGGGGTGGCTCAGACATTAATGCAGAGTAACTCTATGCACCTAGAATAGAGAGGGCTAATTGGTGGCGTCGTTGGTGGTGCTGTCTGTCGACACCTTTGATGCCGTGGTGGCGTCAGCGCTTGTATCAATAGTGGTGCTAGCAACATGGTTGGCGCGATATGACTGACCGATGAAAGAAATAGTCGTTGAAAAGGCTCCGAACAGTACCGCTACCAACAGAAAGCCTGAAATAGACTTCACCATGAGCTGCCTGCGCTGTTCCCTTTTGCTGACGGTCTTTGTTTCCACTTTAGAGTCCTCCTTGACGAGTAAAGATACTAAGTAAACGAGTAAAGGGGACAAAGTTGTCCCCTTTACGCTGCATTACTATTTTTGCACCAAGGTATGTAATATTTGTTACCTTTAGCTGTGGATGCCTCCACTCATTTATGTACGCAGTTTGAAATCAGCATGTACTTGTCTTCTGTCGTGCGTACTAGGCGCGTGTCTTTTCTGTCGTTGCACGGTCACGAACCAGAGCAAATCCAGCTAGTGCGGCTGTGATGGCAGCGGCTGCAGCCATCTGACCAAAGATGTTTACGATGTCGCCTGTGGCAGGACCTGTCACCGGTGCGCCTGCTACGGCAAGCTTATCGCCATCGGCAGCTGCATCATCAGTCTTTGTGTCACCGGATGTGGCCTCGTCTCCCGTTGCGCCGTCATTCGTGTCAGTAGTTCCAGAACCTTGGACATCACCGGTATCGCCCGTATCTGCTCCTTGAGTGTCGCCCGTTTCACCTGTGCCGTTTCCGCCGGTGGTATCTTGTGGTTCACTCTCTGTGTCGCACTTACAATCAAGCTCGTTACAGGTATCACAAGGTTGAGTTGCCGGAGGACAAGTGCAAGGGTGCAGATCACAGATTTCGCAGGGTGGAGATTCTGGAGCGCAGTCACAGGGATCCTCATTACAGTCTGCACAGATCTCTGGTTCAGGCTCTACGACTGTCTCCTCGATGAGAACATATCTAATGACAATCGTCCAAATACCCTGTCTATTGCCCTGGGGTGCGTGTACAAAGGTGCTTGAATAGGTTACCGCTGGGTGGTAGCCCGCTTCAGCATTCCAGGCTCTGTCCAACCAACCAGTGTGACCCATTGCCAAAGCTTGTGCATTAGGAACATTTCCCGTCACAGGATTAGCAAGCATTCCTGTAGGACTGACATTTCCTGTTTGAATTCTTCCAGGAGTGAAGGTTCCTGCGTCAAATTGTGCCTGAGTTCCGAATTGCCTTTCAACTTCAACACGCACACTTCTTATCAAAGTGTAGTCATAGGGAAAGACTGGGCAGGTACAGGGATCTGCACCACAGCTGTCACAGACAATCACTTCAGGCTCGGGCTCTGCTTTTGGGTCTTCAAGTGGCTCACCTTCAGCCACGGTCCCTGCAGCTTCTACAACTGCTGTGGGTGCCTCATCGGTCATGATTTCAATGGCTGCCACGGCCACCGTTACCAGGACGGGTTCTGCCTCAACAGCAGTCACCACAACTGCTACCTCAACTACTTCGGGTATTGACTCAAGTTCAATACCGTCATCTGCCACCCCGAAAGCAGGAAACACTAAAGATAAAGACAGTGCGACTGCGCAGAATTGCGCAATCCGTTTTTTGGACATGACATTAATCATAAGCCCCTCCTTATAAATAGACCGCCGACAATCAAAAAACTCGCGGCTTATTGTGGCAAATAAAACGCGAGATTCTTTCTTTACTTGCTATGATGCCAGAAAAGTGCATAAAAGCAGTCTTGTCTCTCGCGAAAGGAGTGGTTATGGAGAAAAGTACACATTACGGTGTGAATTATTTGGAGAGAGAAATACAGGTAAGGCTCCGCAGCATGCCTGCTGCGGAGCCTCGACCATAGGAGCGTATTAAGTACTAGCAGCGTATTAGGCGCGTGTCTTTACGGCCTTTGCACGGTCACGAACCAGTGCAAATCCTGCTAGTGCGGCTGTGATGGCAGCGGCTGCAGCCATCTGTCCAAAGACATTAACGATGTCGCCTGTGGCAGGACCGGTTACCGGTGTACCTGCTACCGCATCTTCATCGTCATCGGCAGTTGCATCGTCTGCGGCTGCGTCGTCACCAGGAGTCTCCTGTGGGAGCACGGGGTCGCCACCACCAGGAAGTCCACCCATGGGGTCACCAGCAGGAGGCTCATTGCCTGTGCCTGGATCTCCACCTTCAGTACCGTTGCCACCACCAGGGGTCTCTTGTGGGATGTATGGGTCGCCGCTTTCACCATTCCCGTTACCATTACCGTTTTCGTCGCCATTACCATTGTCAGGAGGCAACACGCTTCCCGGCGATCCATCAATCCAGAAGTAGATTCTGGCCACATGCCCATAGTTTCCGTTTGACATCACCTCATAAGCAAAGGTGTTCCTAAACATTGTGGGAGTCGCACCTGGCTCAAGCACAAATCCATCCCAATTAGTTCTATTGAGTGTGTTTAGCAGACCTTCGTGAGCGAGTAGTGCAAGAGGATCAGTTACAGCTCCATTAGTCACTGTACCTACCACATGGTTTACCATTCTTCCATCTGAACCATTTGATACTTGGGCACTTAGGCCTGTGGTATCAAAAGCCTGACTCGAGGGTCCGATATAAATCCTAAAATCTAATCTGATTCGATTTGGCAGATTTACGACTACATCGTCCGGAATTTGTTCGCAGGCGCAGTCAGCCTTTGCTTCTTCGCACTCTTCGCAAAGTTCAGGTTGATAATCGTCACACACACATTCTGCTTCACACACATTGCAGGGGTCTACTGGAGGCGGCGGAGTACCATTTGGATCATCTGCAGGCACAACCTCTGCTGCAGCAATGATCTCGATTGCTGCTTCTGCAACAGGTACCAGTACCGGCGCAGGTTCTACTACTGTTTCTACAACAGGCTCGACGACAACAATCGGAGCTTCGACATAAAGCTCATCTGCTAGGGCACCTCCTGCAGGTAGCGCAAATGAAAGCACCATCGATAGAGCAAGCACTATGGCTATACTCCTCTTCCGAATCTTTAACATACATACCTCCCTAGATCGACCAACATGACTCTATTTCACGGCTCGCACTATTTGAGGAAAACCGTGCCTTTAGCTCACCCTCGCCACGAAGGAAAGCTCTGAAACTAGTTGGTCTTGCACTATTGATAATGACAGTATGTTGTGCTAAGAGGTGCTGAAATAGCAGAGTCTCCACGCCTGTGTGCAGATAACCACAGAGTCTTGTTCACTCTATGTAATTATTGAGATTTAATTGAGTAGATGTGCGTACCTAGCGAAACAGTTATGAACTAAATATGCAGCCATATGCCAGCCCATAACTACGCCCCTCATCTTCTGAGCGTGCCCCTCGCGTTCAAGATTAAGAAATCAGGTTATGGCGTCCGACAAAGAGTCTGGGCGCCTGGTGCGTTTTTAGGCGTCGTCGTCTTCAGCAAACTGTGATAAGTAAAGATCTGCATAAAAGCCACCAGCCTCCAGCAGTTGCTCATGATTGCCCACTTCGACAATGCGACCTGCTTGCATGACGACAATTTGGTCAGCATCGCGAATGGTCGACAGACGGTGCGCGATCACGAAACTAGTGCGCCCTTCCATGAGTCGCGCCATGGCCGCCTGTATCAGCTTCTCTGTTCTGGTGTCCACGCTACTGGTAGCCTCATCCAGAATCATAATGGGTGCGTCACGCAGCACGGCACGCGCAATAGTCAGCAACTGACGCTGCCCCACTGACAGGTTTTGGGCGTCTTCTTGCAGCACGGTATCGTAGCCATCGGGCAAGGTGCGTATGAAGTGGTCAGCAAAGGCAGTCTTTGCCGCCTCGACCACTTCGTCGCGGCGTGCACCCGCACGTCCGTAGGCAACATTTTCCAAAATAGTCCCACTAAAGAGCCAGGTATCTTGCAGCACCATGCCAAAGAGATCGCGGGTTTCAGCCCTCGTCAGTGCCTGCGTATCGATGCCGTCGACTAAAATCTTACCGCCGTCAGCATCGTAGAAACGCATCAGCAAGTTCACAATGGTGGTCTTGCCAGCCCCCGTGGGCCCGACAATTGCTACCATCTGCCCGGGCTTCACTTGCAAAGTCCAGTCACGTATCAGAGGTTTCTCAGGCACATAGTCGAAGCTGACCTGCTGCAAGTCGACGGCACCCAGCGGACGCTCATCATGGGCGGCGCTGTCAGGGTCGTCTGGGACTTCCTCCTCCTCGTCTAAGAGCTCGAAGACGCGTTCAGCTGCAGCAATGGTTCCCTGAATCAAGTTCGCCATCTGTGCGACGGTGATCATGGGTTGCTGGAACAGGTAGACGTATTGGATGAAGGCAAGAATCAGGCCGATTTGCAGGCCGCCGATGTTTTGTCCTAGGAAGATGACCTCGGGGCGGGTGAGGATGGCGGCGATGGCGACAATCAGGACGAACTGGATGTTGGTCACTAGCGAGAATATCGGCATCAGAATCGAGGTCAGGAACTGCGCCTTCCAACTGCTGCCGAACAGTCTATCGTTGGTTTGCTTGAAGCGCTCGATGCTTGCGGCTTCGTGATTGAAGGCGCGGATGACGCTGTGACCTGCGTAGTTTTCTTCGATGATGCCGTTGAGCTCGCCTAGCTGCGATTGTTGGCGTCCAAAGAAACGCTGCGCTTTGGGCGCGACATAGGCGGTCAGCAGCATGGTCACCGGCAGCGCAATCAGTGAAATCAGCGCCAGCACCCAGTTAATGACAAACATCATGACTAGGATTCCGACAATCATAATAAGCGAGGTCAAAGTTTGGGTCATGACCTGCTGGAGGTTCGTGTTGATGAGGTCGACGTCGTTGGTGATGCGCGATAAGGTGTCGCCAATGGGCTTGCGGTCAAAGTAGCGCAGGGGGAGCTTGTCCATTTTCTGGGACAGCTGTTGGCGCAGTGACCATATCAATTTCTGGGTGATGCGGATGATGATGCGCTGCTGCAGGTAGGACAGTGCGGCTGCCAGTGCGTAGAGAGCAGCAACCGCTGCCAGTGTCCAGGCGATAGCTGTGAAATCTATGGGTGTTACGTTGCTTACGAGGCCTGCTGCTGAGGCTGCGTTTTGGATGGCCAGCATGCTTTCTTGCGCGAAGTCTGCCAGGATGTTGACGGCATCTGCCAGGACGCGCGGTGCCAGCACGGTCGAGAGCACGGACAGTGCTGCCAAGATGACGGCAATGATGAAGGCGCCACGGTCTGGCTTCAGCAGGCCGAGTAGTTTTTTGAGCGTGCCCTTGAAGTCGAAGACTTCTGCCGGTGGGGCGGCAATGGCGGCACCGGCGTTTGCCGGGTTGGTGGCGTGCTGCTGGCGGGGCTGGCGGGGCTTATTTTTTTCCATAACGTTCCACCTCCTGCGCGCTTAGCTGGGAGGCGGCGATTTCTTGATAGGCTGTGTTGCTTGCCATCAGTTCGTCGTGGGTTCCGATACCGCCAACGCGGCCGTCTTCGAGCACCATGATTTGGTCGGCGTCTTGAATGGTCATGATGCGCTGGGCAACTATGATGGTGGTGGCTCTTTGCTGCAGGGGTTTCAGTGCCTGTCGCAGGGCGGCGTCAGTTTTCAGGTCAAGGGCAGAAAAGCTGTCATCGAAAATGAAGACTTCAGGCTTTTTGACCAGCGCACGTGCGATGGCAAGGCGCTGGCGTTGTCCGCCACTAAAGTTGCTGCCGCCTTGCGCGACTTCGCTGTCTAAGCCGTCTGGCAGCTCACGAACAAAGTCCCAGGCTTGGGCTGTTTTGAGCGCCTCGATGATTTCTTCTTCTGTTGCGTCTTCTTTGCCAAAGCGGATGTTTTCTGCCAGCGTCCCGGTAAAGAGGACGGCCTTTTGCGGGATGTAGCCAATGCGGCTGCGTAGCTCATGCTGAGTGATGTCGCGGATGTCGGTGCCATCAAGCAGTATATGACCCCCACTGACATCATAGAGGCGCATGGCGAGGTTTGCGATGGTTGATTTGCCGCTGCCGGTCGAGCCGATGATGGCAAAGACTTCGCCGCGTCGGGCTTCAAAGTTGATGTCTATGAGGGTGGGGGCCTCGCCCTCCTTGCCTTTTTGGTCCTCATAGAGGAAGACCACGTCGTTGAAGGTCAGATTGCCTAATGGCGTAGGTGCTAACGCGGGGGTGATTGGGGTGGTGGGGGTGGGGTCGGTGATGACGGCTTCGGTATCAAGGACTTCCATGACGCGGTCGGCACAAACACTGGCGCGCGGCACCATGACCATAATCATCGACAAAAACATCAGCGAGTACAGCACCCACATGACATATTGCTGGAAGGCCATGAGGCTGCCCAAGGCAACACCGCCATCTGCTAGCAAGTGTCCACCAAACCACACAATGGCAATCGTTGTCATCTGAATGACGGCCATGGTAATGGGCGCCATGGTAATCATAATCTTGAAGGCGCGAATGTTAGCATCAGTTAGGTCGTCGTTTGCTGCGCGGTAGCGATCTTGCTGGGCCGCCTGACGGTTAAAGGCGCGTATGACGCGGGTGCCGGTCAGCCCCTCGCGAGCAATAAGGTTTAAGTGATCAGTCTTAGTTTGTATGCTGCGAAAGATGGGCATGACAAAGCGCAAGGTCACCCATAAAATGATGCCAAAGACCGGCAGCACAGCTGCAAATATCCAACTGAGCTGGGCATTTTCACGAAAGGCCAGCGCGAAAGCAATAATAATATAAGCCGGAATCATCAGCCCCAGGCGCAGCAGCATAAAGCTAACCTGCTGTATTTGTTGAATGTCATTAGTCGATCTAATAATCAGTGATGCCGTCGAAAAACGATTGACCTCGACCAGGGAAAAGCCTTCCACTTTGGCAAAGACCTTCAGGCGCAGGTCGCGGGCCAGTGACGCGGAAGTCCGCGAGCAGAAAAAGCCCACCACAACGGCAGCGATTCCTGACAGGACGGTCAGCGCAAGCATCAAACCGCCCATGCGCTGCAGGTAGGCCATTTGGGTCGCGTAGGTCCCCACCACACCTGCTGCCTTGTCAGCAGCTGTGACTCCCATACCCACAATGCCGGTATCAACAACACTTGCCATGAGCGTCGGAAAATACAGCTGGAAGCCAACCTGAGCAAGCGTTGCCACCGCAATCATGGCAACAGCATAGGGATAGGGCTTGAGATAGCGCAGGAAGAGTTTTAGCACAAGCGCCTACTATTATTCGTAATGGACTTACTCACCAGGAAGGGGTATTTCTACGTGCTAGGGAGCCGTGGTTGTGGCAGGAGCCGTCGTCGGCGTTTCGACCTCCAGGATGACCACGCTGCCCACCAGGACTTGGTTCGCGCCAGC
>WRBW01000042.1 GCA_009784345.1 Coriobacteriia bacterium
AATTAAGAGATCTTGCATGTTCAAGAATATTTGTTGGATTTCATCTGACTCAAACTCAAAGTTATTAATGTAATCTCTTGCTCTGCGCGCTTTTGCGCCCATTATGTTGGCTAGCCGAACAGCGGAGGTTATTTTCTCAGGTGGCTGACTCAAGAATTCGTATATTTCGTCTGCCAACATCTGAAAACTATCAGTATGATACGCAGTTATTCGGTCAGCACTTTGACTCAATTCGGCAATCGTAATAGAAAAACGCAGCGTACCATTTCGGTAAAAGCGCCATTCGATATTATTTGTGAGAAACAGATTGCTGTAACCCTTGTACCTTATCATCTGTTCAGACATTTCGTGATGACTCAAGGACTCTGAAATGTTCTTTGCCTCGCCGTACCCAAGGTTAAGATCATGGTTTTCTATATCGAGAATACGGAAATCAGGTCTTCCATATTCTGAAGCTTGCGGCTCGTTGATGACTCGAATATCGCTGCTCAACGAATGAAAGAGGTCCTGTATAGCCTTTCTGTATGAGTGTTCTGTGGCGATGCCAGTCGACATTTGAGCTTGAACATCGTCCAAAAATCTCTTAACAATCTCTTCAACTATTGACCTGCTTTTCACGTGCTCTCCTACCAACAAACGTGTAAGTCATCATTGATGGATTATAGTTCAACTGGAGAGAGATGTTTGATTTGTAATTTTGCTGTGATATTCCAGGTGCCATCAGATGGTCTGTCAAATCAGGTACTGCAGCAGGGCGAACACAGCAATGCCCGCCACCGTGGCACCAATAAAGCTCTTGGTGTAGCGAAACAGCAGCATGGACACGGCAGCACCAAAGATTCCAGGGTTAAGGAAGATCGAATAGGCCGGCGCGCCTGCAGCAAGGCTCGCGGGAAAAAAGGCCGCATCAAGAGCCGGCAGCAAGACTTCAACCGTCACCAGTGCCCCCATGACGGCAACGGGCATATAGCCCAGCCAGCGCATGACAGACCGGGGGATGTTCAGGCGCGACATGACGGCCAGCGGCACAAAGCGCAGGGCGTAGTTAGCCGCAAAGCAGCCAAATATCAGCAGGTAGATGCTCAGGGGGGAGAGTTCCATTAGTGGTCAGCCTCCGCCTGTCGCAAGTGCGCACCCTCAAGGCGGGCAGCCTCGATTTGTTCTTCATGCCCCAGGGGCTCGCCCTTGTCAGGAATGACCAGAACAAAGAGCGTAGCCGCAGCAATCGCCGTGATGACCGTGAACCAGTAGACGGGAAGCCCCAGGCCCAGATGGTTCAGGAAGTAAAGACCCAGACACAGAAGACCCGCGACGATGCCGCAGTAGATTTGCGTACGATTATTGGCAAGTGCCACAAAAAGTGCTGCGTACATGGCAGCAATCGCAAAGTGAATCCCAAATGCTGTCAGATCACCCACGTACTGTGCGCCAATGGCGCCGATCGTGGTGCCACAAATCCATCCCAGCCAGGCAATGGTACCCAGCCCCATCATGGACTGCGGGCTTGCCTGCATCTCGCGAATGCGCGCGCTGTTAAAGGCAAAACTTTCGTCCGTAATAGTGTGTCCCAGCCAGGCCAAGGTGCGCAGTTTCAGCCCCTGCAAGTGGGGCGACAAGGTCACGGCAAAGAGCGTATAGCGGAGGTTGACCACGGCACAAGCAATGACGCTAGCTGCAATTGAGCCGCTTGCTGCAAGGGTCGCAAGTGCCACAAACTGGCCCGAGCCTGAAAGGATAAGTGCCGAGGCCAGTATGGCTTGTAGGGGGGTAAAACCGTACTGGCAGGCCAGTACGCCAAAGGCGATTCCGATGGGCAGATAACCTAAAAAAATGGGGAAGCCATCTTTGACTCCCGCCAGGAATTGTTTCAGCTCTATGTTACCTGCAATATTCATGAGCGTAAGTATAACGCGCTACCGCAGCTTGTGGAAATAAATGGGCGCGCTCCGTCACTAGTGGTCAGGTCTTGATAGATCAGGAGTGCATTGTAACCATTATGGCAAATTGAAAGAGAGCGAATTTCGCCCATAATTGCGCATGCGGAGTATAATGTACAGTGCTGTTACAAATTATTTTGACCGCTCAATAACCCAAAACCTTATCAGGAGGTAAACATGGCTTTTAATGACTTGTTTCTGCGTGCGGCTCGCCTTGAGCCTACCGAAGCGACCCCCGTTTGGATGATGCGTCAAGCTGGACGCTACATGAGCGAGTATCGCGAGATTCGTGCCAACAAGACTTTTCTCGAGATGTGCTACGACCCCGACCTGGCCGTCGAGGTAACGTTGCAGCCCGTCGACCTTATAGGTGTTGATGCGGCGATTCTTTTCAGCGACATCTTGGTGCTCTTCCCAGGTATGGGCCTCGACCTCGAGTTCCAGTCGGGCGTTGGACCTATTATCAACAATCCTATTCGCAGCAAAGCTGATGCCGAAGCTCTGCGCTTTGGTGATCCTTATCGCGATACCCCCTATGTCATGGAATCAATCAAAATTGCCCGCAATGAGCTGGTAAACAAGGTTCCCCTGATTGGCTTTAGTGGTGCACCCTTTACCTTGGCAAGCTATGCCATCGAAGGTCGCGGCACCCGTGAATTTGAAAAGTGCAAGTCGTTTATGTGGAATGAGCCCGAAGGCTGGGACATCCTCATGACCAAGTTTGCCAAATCTATCATTGATTACATGTGTGCCCAGATTGATTCTGGCGTACAGGCTATTCAGCTCTTTGACAGCTGGGTTGGCTTTGTGTCACCACTGGATTACGAAAAGCGCATTCTGCCTTATTCAAAGATGGTGCTTGAGGCTGTAGTGGCTCATGCAAAGGGCAAGGGCGAGGACGGCAAGGATGTTCCCGTCATTCACTTTGCTAACGGTGCGACCTCTATGATTGACCTCGTACAGCAGGCTGGCGGTAACATCGTGGGTCTTGACTGGCGCCTCGATATGAACAAGGCCGTCGACATCATCGACCCCAAGTTTGGTATCCAGGGCAACATCGATCCGGTCACCCTGTTCGCCAGTGATGAAATCATCCGCGAGACCGTGGTAAACATCCTTGAGGCTGTTGGCACGCGTCCTGGTCACATCTTTAACCTGGGTCATGGTATCCATAAAACCACCGACCCCGACAAAGCACGATTCTTCATCAAAACAGTACAAGAAGAGTCTAGGAAAATACGCGGCTAGCATTTACAAGTACAAGGGAGCAGTCATGGCAGATAAAACTGGTGTTCTTTTAGTAGGATTTGGCGGACCTCGTTCATTGGACGAGGTCGCTCCCATGTTGGAGCGTATTTTGGGCAGCATGCCTCCAGAGCCGGTGATCGCATCAGCGAAAGAAAAATACCAGATCATTGGCGGCAAATCGCCCGTGGTCGAGATTACCCAAAACATCGCGACAGAACTTGCTGCTGCTTGTGCTCAAGACGAAGCCTGCGCTGATATTGCAGCAGTCGAGGTCGGCATGTGCTATTCAGAGCCCAGCATCACCGAAGGCCTGACAAAGCTCGTTGATGCAGGTTGTACGCGCGTGGTCTATCTGGCTACAACGGCCTTTGAGACCTGTGCGGCCTGGGATGCGCCCTATGTAAAGACGGTCGAAGCTGCAGCAGAGCTGGGCATAACAGGCGTCATCAAAGCTCCAGTCTTTGGTACGAGCTCCGTCTACCTGCGGGCTCACGTCGACTACATTCAAAAGGAAAGCTTCCAGCAGATGCAAAAAGTCTTTGGCGAGTCTACGCATGTGCCTGGTGCTGAAATCTATACGAAGCCGATTTATCTAATCATGGTTGCGCATTCTTTGAATGAGGAAGATCCTTGTGAAAACGCACTGCGCTTCGAACAGCAAATGCTGACCTCGGGCAGCATCATCCTTTCCTCGCTTCACACCCATGTCGAGACCGGTGTTTTTGCCTATGTATCTGCTGGCAAGCGCGGCGGAAAGTGGCTGGGGCCAACTCTGATAGAAGAGCTCGAAGAGGTCAAAAAGCTCGAAGGCGTTGTCACCATTGTCTGCCCCTTGGGCTTTGCCACAGACCACATGGAAGTCTTGTACGACATTGACATCGAGGCACGTGAGGCAGCAGATAAGCTCGAGCTTGAATGGCATCGTACCCCAACTCTGGCCACCCTCGAAGCCATCAATCCGGCACTGATAGAGGCCATGGCGGGGTCCGTTAAAAAGGCTCTGGCAGCAGCGAAGGCAGATTCATAATGGATGTAAGCGACACGAGTACTGCGACCGCGACAGAGGCAGCAGAAACAACAGCTGTTCAAAAGCCCCGCCACGTCGTCATCATCGGTGCCGGTATTGCAGGTCTTGGTGCCGCACTCTCTATGCAGCGCGCACAAGACGCGGGCCACCCCGTCACCTATGAAGTCTTCGAGTCAGACGCTCGCGTCGGCGGTCAGCTCTGGACCGATCGCCCCTCTTTGCCTGGCGGTGGCACAGCCATTGCTGACGGCGGCAGTGATTCTTTCCTCAGTAGCAAAACCCCTCCCATGGCTCGCGTCGCACGCAGCTTAGGGATTGCTGACGAAATCTGTGGCACCGACGACAGCAAAAAGAAGACCTTCATCGTCAAAGGGGGCAAGCTCGTTCCCCTGCCAGACGGCATCATGATGTTTGCGCCCACCAAAATCCTACCCATGGCTACGACCAAGCTCTACTCTTGGCCAGCAAAGTTTCGCATGGCTCTTGATATCGTTATGCCCCGCAAGAAACGCGCCCCCGGGCAAGATGAAGCCATCGGCTCTCTCGTCAGACGCCGCCTGGGCAACGAGTGCCTCGACCGCCTCGCAGAACCACTGGTCGGCGGCATCAACGGCTCTGACCCCGACACCATGTCGACGCTTGGCACCTATCCGATGCTGCTCGAAATGGAAGAAAAATACGGCTCGCTCATCCTGGGCTTCTTGAATCAGCGCAAGACCGTCGAAGCAATGAAAAAGAAGCACCCACCCCAACCAGGCAAGCCTGCGCGCACCTTTTTCAGTTCCTGCAAGCAGGGACTGGATGACTTCACGAATCACATGGCTGAAAAACTAGGGGAGGAGCACGTCCATACCTCCACCCCCGTCACGGGTATTGAGCGCACAGCCGACGGACGCTTCATCGTCAGCTACGTCGACGAGACAGATACGAACATCATTCGTTACTCCGGCATCCAACACGACGCAGCCGGGAATATGACTGAAACACCCTCTGCAACTGACGCGGAGAATACTGTTGGTGCTCTAGATAGTACTGCTGAGTTAGAGGGCAACTCGGCACACTCTGCAGCGCGCACACAATGGCGCCAGCCTAGCGCGCGAAGCCGTGCCGAGTGTCCTCTGACTCAGCAGGTGACAGCTGATGCCGTCATCATTACCGCTCCTGCCTGGGTCGCAGGAGAACTGATGCAGAATATGGCTCCTGAAGCCTGTGAGATTCTGTCGAACATCCCTCATTCATCCTGTGCCACCATCATAACGGCCTGGGACGAAAAGGATGCTCCTTTCGAGAAAGACTGGCACGGCATTCTGGCACCAGGTATCGAAAAGCAGCCGGTTACGGGTATATCACTCATATCCAGCAAATGGCCAGGGCGTGCCCCTGAAGGCACGGTGCTGATGCGCGGCTTTGTTGGTGGTGCCCGTGATGATCACTCTCATAGTTTGCCAGATGAAGAGCTTATCCAGATGGTCAAGAAGGCCTATGTCGAGCTGCTGGGACTTGCGCCCGATGCCCAGCCCACATATGCCAAGGTTTTCCGTTTCCCCCGCGCGATGCCGCAATACATCGTGGGACATATCGAGCGTATGGACGCACTCAACAGCTTTATGAAGCAGCAGCAGGGTCTGGCCATTGGTGGCGCAGCTTATACGGGTGTGGGTGTGCCGAACTGTATGGAGAGCGGCGAATCAGCCGCTGAAAAAATACTGAGCGATTTAGGATTGTCAGATGAAGACTGAGAACAAACATATCGTTATCGTTGGCGGCGGCGTCACCGGGCTTGCTGCCGCTTATCAGCTTGAGCGAGCACGCGCTGCTGGCGTAGCCGTCAGCTACACGCTGCTTGAACGCGACAATCGCGTGGGCGGCAAGGTCGCAGGTGAGGTCGTATCAGACCCCGAAACGGGCGAGCCCTACATTGTTGACGGCGGTCCAGACTGCTTCAGCGCCATGAAGCCTGGTGGGCGTCGCATGACGACGATGCTGGACGCTGAAGACGACTGGCTGCCCAGCAACGATCCGCGCAAAATCGTTTGGATTTTCCGTGACGGCCAGATGCACCGCCTGCCCGAAGG
This sequence comes from Coriobacteriia bacterium, assembly GCA_009784345.1. Taxonomy (GTDB): domain Bacteria; phylum Actinomycetota; class Coriobacteriia; order WRKU01; family WQUG01; genus WRBW01. The sequence continues at coordinate 6,288 of WRBW01000042.1, forward strand.
CTTTTCGATGTTTGTACCAACTCAGCTCGAGCCGCTCTTTGTAACTGACCTCTTGTCAGAAGAGGGCAAAAAAGACATGATTCGCGAGATGACCCTGCCTGCGCGTGACTGGGCTGCCGAAGGCAAGACAGCTGACGGCAAGGGCGAGGCTCGCCGCGACGAATCACTGGAATCATTTGTTACCCGCCGCTTTGGTCGCGAAGTCTTAGACTACCTGGCAGAACCCTTTATCGGGGGCGTTCACGCCTCTGACCCTAAGGACATGTCGCTTGCCGCAAGCTTCCCCATGTACTTTGACCTCGAAGAAAAATACGGCAGCGTAATTCGCGGCACCGTCATGTCGCAGGCGGCCCGCAAGCGCGCTGCGCTGACTCGCATTGCAGAGCTGCCCGAAGGCGCACCTAAAGATATTTGGGGCAAGACCGTCTTTGCCTCTTATAAGCTGGGCATGCACGAACTAACCGACGCGATAGCAAACAAGGTCGCCCACAATATTCGCACCGGCGTCATGGTCGACCGCATCACGCGCACTGATGATGGCAGTTACCGCATTGAGACCTCAAAGGTCGATGGCGCGAGCCCCTATCACAGCATCGGTCGCGAGGGCGCGCTTTCAGACAGCACAGATCAGCTGCGCGCCTGTGCCAAAAACGCCGATCAAGCGGTCTTTTGCGGTCGCATCGATGAAGCAAAAATAGACCCCGAAAAACTGGCGGAGGGCGTCCAAACCACCCAGTCCTATCTTGATGACCTCATCACGGCAGACGGCGTCATTATCGCAACGGAATCCTTTGCGGGCGCAGATCTCACCCGCGATCTGGACGAAGACCTGTCGCAGGCCTATGCCAGCATTCCTAATCTGACCTCATCAACCGTGTCCTTTGCTTTTCGTGAAGAAGACCTGGGCGAGGGTCGCAGTGACGGCTTTGGAGTACTGGTGCCTGAGGCCTGCAAACGTGACTTGCTGGCTGCCAGCTGGTCATCGACTAAATGGCCTGGACGTGCTCCCGAAGGTCGCGTTTTGATACGCGGTTTTGCCGGAACGCCCCTGAATCAAGAGGTCATGGACCTGCCCGACGACGAGCTCATTGCGACGGTCTTGCAGGAATTAAAAGAGGTCATGGGCTTGCCGCAAGAGGTCGAGCCGCTGTTTGCTCGGCTGTATCGCTGGACGCTGGGCATGTCACAGTATAAAATGGGACACCTTGACCATGTAGAAACAATTGAAGAGCTTACTTCAGCCACAACGGGGCTCGCCTGTGTGGGCGGCTGCTTTAGAGGAGTCGGCATCCCCAACTGCATCGACGCAGGTGAAGGGGCGGCACGCAAAGTTATGGCAGACTTCAACCTAGAATATTCGGGAGAATAACATGCTTGCAGAGCGACTATTACGTATTGGGACACCGCTGCTCAATAAAAACTACCTGAACGGGGATATCGCGACAGAAGTCGTCAGGCTACCACAGGCAGAACCTGACAAGCTCTACATGTTGTACATGCATATTCCCTTTTGCAAGCAGCTGTGCACCTACTGCTCTTTTAATCGCTTTTATTTCAAGGAAGATCGCACCCGCGACTACTTTAAGGCGCTCAAGCGTGAACTTGAAATGGTTGCAGAGCAGGGCTACCGCTTTGGTGCGACCTATATTGGGGGCGGCACGCCGACTGTTATGGTCGAAGAGCTCGCTGACCTGATTGACTACGCAAAGAAGCTCTTTCCCGACATCAAGGACGTTTCGACAGAGACCAATCCTTCCGATTTGTGCGACGAGCTCTATGACGCCCTGTCTTCGCGCGTGTGCCGCATGTCGGTGGGCGTCCAAAGCTTTGACAATGAGCTGCTACGCTACATGAGCCGCTATCACACCACGGGTAGTGCCGAAGAAACTCTGGAGAAAGTCCAGTCTGCCCAGGGCAAGTTCGATTCTTTCAATGTCGACATGATTTTTAACTTTCCCACCCAGACCATGGAAAGCCTGCAGCGCGACCTCGAATACGTACAGAAAACGGGCTGTAACCAGACGACCTTCTATCCACTGCTGGCAAGTCCCATGCGCCGCAAGCAGATGGCTTGCGAGGTAGGCAAGGTCGACTACAACAAGGAATATCGCATGTACCAGAAGGTATGTGATGAGCTCTATGGTGCTGGCTTTGTCGGTTCGAGTGTCTGGACCTTTAGCGCCTGCAAAGACATGATTATTGATGAATACATCGTCGACTATCCCGAATATGTGGGCTGCGGTTCAGGGGCCATGTCATACCTCTACGGACAAAACTACACGAATACCTTTAGCTTGCGACGTTACCATGAGTGCATCGAAGAAAAGGACATCATGGCCGTTGATAATTCGACCTGTCCTTCAGGTGGCATCAAGGCAGATATGCGCTACTTCTTTGCTTCAAAGCTCTTTGGTCTGCGCCTTGATAAGAAAGAATTCCGCGAGCGCTTTGGTGTTGACGTGGGCAAGGGGCTGTTTATGGAGATGACCTTCATGCGCACCTTTGGCGCCTTCGAGATAGACAACGACGAAGAGCTCACGCTGACACCAAAGGGTCGTTATCTGGTGCTGGTCATGATGCGCGAGACCTTTGCGGGTGCAAATGATTATCGTGATCAGATGCGCGAGGCTTTGCCGAAAGATGAGTATAAAGAACTTCTCGAGCCCTAGCAAGAGCTTACCAGACACTCAATTTCTGTGTCGGAGCGCCTGTTCCTTTCGCACACGTAGCTTCAAGTACGCTTTGCTCAAGGAACACACGCTCCTCCTTGAACTTGAGCGTCTGGAGAGCTCTATTTCCCGCTGATGGGGTATAATTCGACCAATTGCGCGCAATTATATTTTAAAATTTGCATATTTTCTCATACTAGTGCTAAAATCCTGTAATGGACAACTCCTTTACACGGAGTTCATGTCTTGACTACATCTTGTGTGTGCGGGTTTGATTGGTGCGATCTATTTGTTCCCCGATTCAAAAAGGAGCAGGGCGTGAAAAAGCGCATTCAAAGGCAAGAGATTATTCGCGATATTGTACGCAGGAAGCGCATCAGGACGCAGCACGAAATTGTTGATCTTTTGATTTCGCGCGGCTTCAAGTGTACGCAGGCTACGGTTTCGCGTGATGTTGAAGAGCTCAAGCTGACAAAGTCTGCTGGTGGCTACTATGTGCTGGCAGAAGACCAGCATTTGCAGCGGATGGTTCACGATTTGACCGAAATTGTACACCGCACCGGCAACCTTTTGGTTGTTCATGCACAAGGCGGTACCGCAGCTGGTGTTGCTGCAGCAATTGATTTGGCAGGACTTGATGGCGTGCTGGGCACGGTGTCAGGTGATACGACCTTATTGGTCATCTGCGAAAATGACGAAAAGGCTGCTCTGATTGAAGCAGAGCTGCTCTACTTTATGGGAGAAGTTCAAAAATCTTAATGATGGGCACGGCTCATATAGCAGCACTACTGACTCACTCCAGGTCCCTGGTCATCTTTTCACGACGAATTGAGCAAGGGTCTGCGTAGACTGCGTAAGCGTATTTGCAGTTCACAAACGACTCTTGCACCTCCTAGGCGGTCCTTATCTTGAGGACCGTTTCGCTGTCATATAAT
>WRBW01000043.1 GCA_009784345.1 Coriobacteriia bacterium
AGGCGGTCATGAATGGGCTCTGCATAGGGCACCAGCAGACAATGTGGCGCAAAATCTGCGCTGTGAAAATCATGAGCAAGGCGTCGCGTGATAGGCCCTTTTTGCAGGCCAGCATCAAAGAGGCTGGGTACATAGACGCCCGGTATTTCTGCGAGTGCCGCAAGCTTTTCTGCCCGCGTAGCTGCCTTGCCAGCAGTCTTCAGGTCACGCAGTGTAATGAGGATGTCAGTCAGGGCTCCACCATCTGCTTCGCCCAAAAAGACGGCGTCAACAAAGGGTGCCAAAGGCTCAGGATTATAGGAAGCAGGGCCACCCACCATGACGAGCGGCATGTCGTCTGTGCGATCAAGGGCGCGCAGCGGCAAGCCACCCAGATCAAGTACCTCCAGTACCGCGGGGAAAATAAGCTCATAGGGCAGCGTAATACCCAGAACATCGAGCTTGTTAACGGGCGTGTAGCCCTCGAGGGTAAAAAGCGGAATATCGCACGCGCGCAAAAGCGCCGTCAGATCTTCGCCCGGCAAAAAGACACGCTGACCTGCCACGGCATCAATCTGATTGACCAGGTCATATAAAATGTGCAGCGCCTGGTTTGACTGACCCAGCTCATAACTGGCGGGATAGCACAGACCGACGTCAAGCAGGGTCGTAGCAGGGTCGGGGTGCAGCGCGCCATATTCGCTGTTGATGTAGCGGGAAGGGCGTTCGACGGCTGGCAACAGGGGCTCGATGCGAGACCACAGTGAGCTGCCAGCAGCGTCAACAGCCGCGCCTTCAGGGCGGGTAGATAGGCCGCCTTCGCAAGTATTGGTTGTATTAGTAATGGGTCTTACTCCTCCGCTTTATGAACGTTCGTATCGACCTTATTAACCTCGACTTCTGGCTGGTCAGCTTCAGGCAGCTGGCAGGTCTCGCCGGGGTGCATGGTCGTGTCGCAGTATTCGTCTTTGTAACCGATTCTACGATAGCGTATATCGGAGTCTTGTGCCGTCGTTTCGATGATGGCCGCTTCGTCTTCTTTGCTGTTGCGGGCTTGCCACAGTTTCGCGCGGCGCTTCTTTTCCTTTTTCTGAAGGTTCTGGGCGCGGGCCAGGCGGTTTTTGCCATAGCGGTGCTCGGCTGGCTTGACGTAGTTATCGCGGATTTTTTGCAGGTTCAGGTGGAAGGGCACCATGACGACGGCAATATCTTTGTAGTCGCGCAGGGCTCGGCTGATAAAGTAGGTCGTCTGGTTGTGCAAGAAGTTGTCGCTGTAGTGGTCGAAAGTAAAGCGCGAGGCGATGACAGCGATGGACTGTCCGCTGGAAAGTTTTGCCTCTTCTTCATCCAGGAAGTCCACGATGGGCGTGGTTAGGTCGCGAAAGGGGCTGTCGAGGATGATCAGCGGGATGGTCAGCTCGAAATATTCATACTGGTCGATCAGGCGCTGTTCTGATACGGGGTCGCGCGAGATGTGCAGCAGGTGGACCTTGTGGCTCATTTGGTCAGCGAAGTTGATGTTTTTGAGCGTCGCGCGCGTGATGGAGCGCACGGGAATGTAGCAGTCGACGCTGCCGTTGGTGACTGATTCATGGTAGTGCTGCTGGAAGTCAGCCTTGTCGATGATGAGGCACTGGTTGAACTCGTCGTAGTGGCGGTGGATGCGCCACATGAGGACGCAGAGTGCAGGTATGGCAATGGCGAGCATCCAGGCGCCGTAGCTGAACTTTGCAATAAAGATGACAATGAAGGCGGCGGCTGTCATGAAGGCGCCAATGGCGTTAACGATGGTGCGTTTCAGCCAGTGATATTTGCGGCCGCGGATCCAGTGCATGCACATGCCAAACTGACTAATGGTGTAGGACAAAAAGACTCCGACGGCATAGAGCGGGATCAGCGCGTGGACTTTTGCACTAAAGGCGACAATGAGGCCGCTTGCTGCGAAAAAGAGGAAGATAATGCCGTTTGACAGCGTTAGCTTCGCGCCGCGTTCGCCAAACTGGTGGGGGGCGTAGCCGTCGCGCGCCAGTGCCTCGAGCAGGTTGGGCATGTCCCCGTAGGCGCTGTTTGCTGCAACAAAAAGAACCAGGGCCGTCGCGACCTGCAGGGCAAAAAAGAGGAAGCTATTGGGACCAAAGACGGCCTGTCCCATTTGCGCTATGACGGTCAGCGAACCTGCCATGGGCATGCCCGTCGTTGAGTCAATAATCGGCACGACTTCAAGAGCGCGCGCGAGGATGACCGCACCGGTAAACAGGAAAAGGACGATGCCTGCCAGTGCGCCAAGGATGATTTGGGCGTTTTTCTGGCGCGGTTCGCGCAGCTGATTCATCGAGCTTGAGACCGATTCGATACCGGTCAGTGCGATGGAGCCTGCCGTAAAAGCGCGCAGGAGGAGGAAGACCATGGCTGCAGGCAGCAGCGGGTCCATTTCTGGCAGGGTACTGGCATAGGTAATGGGCTCGAGTCCGTCTGTTGCCAACCGAAAGAGTCCCACAATGATGAGGGTGCCCATCAGGATGATAAAGCCGTAGGTGGGGATGCCAAAGATACGCGACGATTCCTGTGAACCGCGCAAGTTCAGCAGGGTCACTACCAGCACACCTGCGACCGCCAGCGGCACACTGTAGAGCGAAAACTGCGGAAAGGCTGAAGCGAGTGCTGCGATTGCAGCTGACACGCTAACGGCGACGGTCAAGGTGTAGTCGACCACGAGGGCAGAGGCTGCCGTGATGGCAGGCTTTTTGCCCAAAGTATCTGACGCGACGTGATAAGAGCTCGCACCACCGGGATAGTGCTTGATGATTTGCTTGTAAGAAAAGACGAGGACAACCAGCAGCAAGACGATGGGAATCCCAATATTGGGTGCCAGCAGTATGGCGGCAAAGCCCAACAGGGGCACCAAGACCAGCAGGATTTCTTCTACAGCGTAGGCAACGGATGAAATAGTGTTACTGGCAATACCAGGAAAGGCCCACAGTGGTGTGAGCTTCGTGCTTTCAATACCCGCGCTCTCAAGGGGCCTACCCAGCAAGCGGTATTTGAGACGCTTAGCCAGTGACGCCTTACGCATGCTGCCCTCCCTGTATAAGCCGGATCTGCCCTGTTTGTGCGTGTTCAAACATCGCCTGACCTGCACGAAGTTCTAACAACTCTTAATTGTACGCCATTGTGCAGATTTTGTGAAGAAATATCTAGCTGAGTGCGTCCACTCCTCACGACTTGAGCGAGGACTGCCGTTCCGCACGGCGCATACACCACCCCCCCCCCTCCGAGCCGGGGCCTCCGGTTTGACCTTGACCCACGTCATTGCGGGCTTGACCCGCAATCTGATTGTATAGAGGGTGCTATTTAGCACACATCGGTAACTGACACCCTAAGGGTTTCAAACGGCACCTTGCCTACATTCAGACTGCGGCTCGGAGGCGCAGTGACGATGCTCTAACGCCATGCCTCTACGCTGAAACCAAATCTCGGTCAACCATATCACGCATATATTGGGAAAGCGTGCAGTCACAGTCCCTTGCTCGCTTCTCGATTTCAGCACGCAAAGACACAGGGAGCTTAAAGGCAATAATTGCTAGCTCTTCAGAGGGATGTAAGGCAGGGCGACCTACGGGGCGCACAACCCACTCCCCAGGTTCACCAGGCACTTCACCACGATCACAGGCATCACCTAGAGCTTCGATTTCTGCCTCTGACAAGGTGTAGCCACCCTTTATTTTATACTCTTCCATTAGTTACCCCCGTCCCAAAGCTCCAGCTCTACCGCAACAGCTCGCGTCAACTTTAGCGAATGATAGGCAAGAAAAGTACCATCCTCTTGAAGCGCACCAACCACCTGCAGCAATCGCCCTCTGGTATCGACACCTGCTAAAACAAAGTGCGAAGGCAGTTCGAAATTTCGCCGCCGCATCGCAATCGGGCTTCTTATTACCGCTTCGACGTCTTGATTGCTAATCTCAGGATGCTTGCGTGCAATTCTTGGATGCACCCTGATTTCGCTGAAGATCGATAATCCATCAGCATTATTTTTGTTTAACAATATTATACCTCCTATCTGCATGAGCTTCAACGCAGATAGTAGCGTACAAACTTTAAACGGAGATTAAGGCAAGCTGAAAGAAAGATGAAAGAATCCTGATAAGAATATTAAAGCGAATTAACGCAAGCTGAAAGAATCATGAAGGTAGACGGCGGAGCACGCCCATTAATGCTCATCACCCCGACCCCGAGCCACAGTCGCGCCCCTCACAATGCCCCTGTGCCTAAGGGCACAGGGCCTAAAACAGTCGCTTCGCGACTGGCAGGGCGGCCACCCCACCCCATCCGACAAATCTACTAATTCACAGGCAGGCTCTGTTCGTAATTCGAATACATGGCCGCTAGTCGCAGCGACCTTTGATAGCGCCCCAAGGCAAAATCGAAGTCCATCAGGTCAACATCATCAAATACGTAGATATTTAGCATAGATGCGAAACCCGCCTCAAGAGACTCTCGATCTGCAGACTTCAAATTCTGAGCTAGGGCAAAGTCCTCAAGCTTAACTGCTGATAAATCACTACGCAGCGCAGCTACCTCATCAGACCGTTTATATCCTATGAGCTCGGTCAAAAGTCCAGAAGAAGACTCGCTCAACAGCCCTTTAATATCATCTATCTCGGACATAATTGCGATGTCATACAAGTGCTTCGATGAATCACGATACTTTCCCTCGTCGAAACAAGACTGTGCTGCAAAGAGCTTATCCACAAAAATTCTCTCGAGAGTCTGCGTCACAACGTTAAAACCCTTAATGCCATAGTCAGAGGTCAGGACTTCCCTTACTTCAGCTGATGCATGGCTGTAAATGAGAGCCTGTATCATACAGTCATGAAATGGCTCGCTCTTCGTAAATGAAGTTGCCTCGATTTTTACCCTCCCGAATCTATCAAGTCGGTCGTGCTCGTCTCTCACATAAAGAGGTTGATAGTCGTAAACACGAACGCGCTTCTGAGCATGCGTTGACCTGCGCGATTCATCCTCTACCAAAGGCAAGTTATCAAAGCGATTCACAAATTCCTTCAAGTAATTCTTTCCAGCATTCTTCGACATACCTTCGGGAATCGATATCGTTATATCGATATCTTCCGAAAAGCGATTGATGCGCCCCAAGGCCTTGTACAGCGCAGTGCCGCCGCGAAAATAGGCAGCGTAGCCCTCACCTTGAAGCTTAGCCAGCTCTCTCAAAACTAGGGTCACATAATAGTCCTTCTCTAACATGTCAGCCCTAATACCCGTCTCTTTATTGCATGCTTCGATAACTACCTTGAATTCTTCTTGGTCTAAGTGCAGTTTCATGCTGCCTCCAATTTCCCAAATGCCAACTCCAACGATTGCGACAGCTTGGAATTCGGCACGTATTCGTTTATATACCGAACCAAAACAACGGTATCTAGCTGACGCTCCGCAATTCTCTCCTGAATAATTCCTGCCGGGTTTTCTGCATCAACGGGATACTTGTCAAAACTGCGCAGAACATCGACCAATTGCAAGTAATCAACGTTTTGATCGGTAACCTTGGTGACCGGTGCGACCATTTCTACCAGCGACTGCTCTGGCAGCCTGGCACGCCATCTATTTGTTGCAATTTGGAGTCTCCGAGGCACTTGCGTACATAAACCCAATGAATTAAAGAGTGATGCTCCTGTCACGTAACCAACACGTCGCCCGTCCTTCCTAATGAGTGAATCAGCAATTATGTTTTCTCTGCCAACCAGCATGGTCCCAAATTTTGAGCTGACCGTCTTGCCATAAAGACCCTTCGCAACACGCTCTATTACCCTTCGCTCGGTCAGGCGCTTAAGGTAGGAATTCGTCAGGGCAGCAGCTTGCCCCACATCGATATCAAAATTGTCGGACAGTCCTCTCGCAATGGCCCGTGAATATATTGCCGTGCCACTTGGGCTCTTCTCGATATCATCCATTATGTATTTCATATATGCTGATCTGCTCATTGCAATCTTTCTGTCATTAATTCGTTAATATTTCAGGCAATATTATAACATCTACACAGGCACAAACACCATCAGAAACACCATAGCAACTGGCTCGGACATGCCAATTCGCAGGTGTTCCCCAAAAAAAGAGCACCCAAGTGCCCAAATAATTGTATTCATAATTGAGCGGCGGAGTGCGTCCAGCATTGCTTGTAACCCCGGCCTCCAAGCCGGGATCTCGGGCTTGACCTTGACCCTTATCTCGCACTACCCTTTGCTGCGCAAAGCAGGCAAATGCAGCACGTCCACCAACGCAGCTGCTATCACCTTTCATCTTTGAGACTAGCTTCAATCTCTTCAATTGACGGAAGCTTAGACTCAAATTCTTTTGGCATTAACTCAGTTAACTCAAAGGCAGAGATACCAATAGGCTGAATGCTACTCTCTAATGCCCACTCGGCGACCACATTGTCTTTTGTTTTGCAGATTAAGAGACCAATAGTTGGATTATCTGCTTCGATTCGCATAAGGTGGTTCACCGCCGAAACGTACAGCCCTAGCTGCCCAATAAAGTCCGCTTTGAAAGCTGTAGCCTTAAGTTCAACAACAACATAGCAACGTAGGCTTAGATGATAAAACAAGAGGTCAGCAAACACTTCCGTCTCGCCCACCTTCATCCTAATCTGTCGTCCCACATACGCAAAGCCTTGCCCCAGCTCTAAGAGAACCTGAGTAATGTTTTCGGCAAGAGCATCTTCGAGCTCCCTTTCCTTGTATCCTTTTGCTAGGGCAATAAAGTCAAAATTGTATGGATCCTTAAGAGTTTCACTTGCAAGGTTACTTTGTGGGTCAGGCAATGCATTGGTAAAGTTGGTGACTGCCTTGCCCTGACTTTGGCAAATGTCCTTTTTTAGGAAATCAATTAGGTCTTGTCTACTCCACCCATATTTGACCGTTTTCTCAAGGTAAAATATCGCCTCTTCAACAGACGCTACTCGCTGCATTATCTCTACGTGGTGTCTCCACGGTATTGCACCCAACAGAGCTGGCATTTCACTACTCATAGTAGAAATCGCTTCAGGAGGTACTGGTACCGAGGTCGAACTTTCGCCACCAAGCTGGTGGCGAAAGTGAGCAGGATCGAAATCCGCCACCAGCTTGGTGGCGAAATCGCAATAAAAGAGAAAGAACTGTTTCATGTAGCGAAGGTTCGTAGTTGAAAATCCTTGAGCGCTAGAAAACTCAGCTTTAAGATCTCTACTCAATTGATCAATCACGCCGCTGCCCCAAGATTCCTTCTTTTGCTTGTCAGCAATTTCAGCACCTAACAACCAATAAAACTCCAGCATCGCAGAATTGACGCGCACCGCAGCCTTAACTTGGCTTCGAGCATAACGATCTTTAACCTCTTTTAGCCATGCTTGATATTCTCGATTCTCAAATAGAGCTTCACTCATTGCTCCCCCTTCAGCAGACTCCGCCTATCGCCGTAAAGCACCACAGTAACGCCCGGACTTTAAACGGAGATTAAGGCAATCTGAAAGAAAGATGAAAAATTCCTGACAAGAATATTAAAGAGAATTAACACAAGCAGAAAAAATCATGAAAGAAGACGGCGGAGCACGTCCAGCATCCCCCACACTAGCTCTTGCTGCGCAAGGCAGGTAGCTGCAGCACATCAACCAGCGTAGCCACACCGGGCACCTTCCACAAGTCCCAGTCCACGCCACCAGCGCCACCACCACCAGCACCCTCATCATCACGATAGTACAGCTGCAGGCCGCACACCGTACCCACAATCAGTGCCAGCATGGCAACCCACACCCACACCACAGGGTCACCGTAGTCAGCCGTCCGCGGACCACGCCCCGGCCGCGTCCCACCACCACCGCCGCCACCAGGCCCAGGCCCAGGCACAACCACGCCCTCCTCGGGCTTCTCCACATCAGGCGGCTTCGGCGGCCCCGGCGGATCATCCACCGGCGGATCAACAGGAGCCTCCATCAACGCATACGCGCACAAAAACCCCAGCTCCTCAACCTCAACCTTGGGCCCCAACGCACCAGTCACCAAGTCAACCACGCGACACAGCTCCGCATCCGTCACCTGCACAGGCCCACCAGACATCGGCCCGCCCACATACTCGACCGTCAGCGTCAGCTGCCACACCGTCGGGTCAACCACCACATACTCAATCATCCCCGGCGGCACCCCAGGACCTGGCAAACCACCAGGCCCGCCACCTACCAACCGCGCCTCCGCCACTGACAAACGCCAGGTATAATACCCCGGCCCCGGAAACACGACCCCGGTGATCAACGAATCGCTATCTTTCACATGCGCGACAACGCCTGCCACCGCCTCGGCCTCATCGTGCGCCGCAAACGACACCACCGGCGCATGCAAAGCCGGCACTTTGGCCACCCGCGCCACATCATCATTAAAGGCCCACGGCACAATCTCGAAATAAAAACTCACGTCCGGCGTCGGCAAACCCTCCGGCACATGCAAAGTCTTCGTAATGTTCACTTCAGGAGTCACAGAAAGCGCGCTTGCGCATGCGGGGGAGTGCGCCCACACCAGCACCACTGCTACCGCTATCAACCCCCACTTATACATACAACCCTCCGACTTTCACCCTTTACAATGCCCCTGGTCACAGAGCGACCAAGAACTTTATCCGTTGCTTCGCAACGGGGCGGGCGAGCGGGGACGCTCGCCCCTACAGGCCTTTTTCGCGGGGACTGCTCAAGATCCCCCCTGTAGGGGCGCCGCGTCTCCGCACGCCCACGTCCCAAACAACTCAATAAACACTCACCGGCACAAGCTCCTTCGCACGGCGGTTCTTATAGCTCTCAACCAACATCAGCACGATAAGCAGCACAATGGCCGTCAGCATCAAAGGATGCAGCATCCCAATCAACAAGCCCGTCCTCGGCGTATGAGGCAAGAAGTTCACGTAATCAGCCGCATTCACACCCTGGATCAACTGCTGCTTACCGGTAGCCAGCGCCTCGCCCTGCTCACCTTGCACAACAGAGCCCGCCACACCACCGCGAGTCAGCACGTACTCAGGAATGTAATCAAAGGGGTCAACTTCGGTAACCGCCCACTGCGTACCAACATGAGTCCCCACAAACACCAGAGTCTGACTGTGCTTCAAAAACACCGTCGTCGTCGTTTCATTCGAGAAGAACAGCGCACCCTCATAGTCTCCGGGAGTGGTAACAAAGGTCGGCCCATTATCAACCGTCGTCGTGGTCTCCCCGTCCTTAGTATCAAGCACATAGGCGTAATAACCAGCAAATCCATCCACGCCATCGCTCGCCCTCAGTGCAGCCTCATTAACAGCATCAGGAGCCTTAATCCAGACCGCATACTCAAAGTACAGGTCGTACTCAGCCAGCATACCGGTCGTCACCTTCGAGACATTCAAGCCTTCAGTCTCAATCTCAGGATCAAGATTGTCATGAGTCATAACGTAGAAGTTTTCGAAGACGAGCTCGTCCAGCTTCTCACCTAGCACATCGGGTTCATCCCCCGTGCCTTCCGCAATCAGTTCCTGGATATCAATGGCGCTGACAAAGGTGGCTTCAGC
>WRBW01000044.1 GCA_009784345.1 Coriobacteriia bacterium
CTTTGCTGCCACAGGGCGCTATATCTATGTGGTCAGCGGCATGGGGCTCTTTAGTGCGGGCGCCTATTTTGCCTACACGCAGTTTTCGCACGTGCAGGTACGTGTGGCGAACTGGATTGAGCCATTCGCCGACCCTTCGGGCATTGGTTTTCAGCTGGTGCAGTCGCTGTTTGCCTTTGCAGCAGGCGGCATCTTTGGCCTAGGCCCCGGGCAAGGTCTGCCCCTGCGCGTCCCCCGCGTCGAGGACGACTTCATTTTCGCCGCCTTTGGCGAAGAGCTGGGTCTGTTGGGCGCAGCTGTCATTATCTTTTGCTTCCTCATACTGTGCTACCGCGGCCTGTCGATAGCCGCGCGCGCCAAATCAGACATGGCAGCCTTTACCGCGGTGGGCATCGTTGCCGCCATCGGCTTTCAGACCTTCGTCATCATTGGTGGCGTCACCCGCCTGATCCCCATGACTGGTATCACGCTGCCCTTCATATCGCGCGGAGGTACTTCACTGCTTGCCATGTTTATCCTACTGGCCCTGCTGCTGCGGGCAGGGGATGAAACCACCGGTGTCGAATCTGAAATGAAGTCTACCGGAGGAGGACTCTCCATTCTGGGTCGCGTCGCCTTAGGTAAGCGTCTGACCGCCCTCGCGGTGTTTTTCTCGCTGATGATGCTGGCACTGCTTGCTAATCTGACCTGGTTGCAGGTGGTAAACGCCCGCGAGCTCAACAACCATCCCTTGAATACGCGCAACCTGGTAATTGAGGCTCGAAACCCACGTGGTGCGATTCTGACTGCAGACGGTGTGGTACTTGCCAACAGCAAGCCCATCGCACCAGAGGCAGGTTCTGGCAGGTCAGTGACCTATCAGCGCATTTATCCTGAAGGCAATCTGGCGGCCCACATTGTAGGCTATCATTCGCAGCAATACGGTCGCACGGGCATAGAGGCTGCGGCCAACGATGCTCTGACCGGACAGCGCAGCTTTGGCAGCTGGAACGACGTCATTGATTCTGCCCTAGGTAACCCCGTGCCCGGCAACGATGTCATCTTGACCATTGATTCACGCGTGCAGCGCGCGGCGCAGTCCGTATTGGAAGGCAATCGCGGTGCCGTTGTTGCCTTTGACCCGCGCAGTGGCGCGCTCCTTGCCAGTGCCGCGACCCCAACCTTTGACCCCAACATGGTCGAGACCAATTGGGACGCGCTGCATCAAGATGACAGTGCGCCGCTGCTTGACCGTGCTCGCCAGAGCCTGACAGCCCCAGGGTCGACCTTCAAGGTCGTGACCCTTGCCGCGGCCTATGACTACGATGTAGCTACGCCGTCAACGGTCTACCCTGCCCCAGGCTCGATGGACATAGGAAACGCACCCGTTACTAATTTTGAACAAAGTGATTTTGCGTCAGCAGACTTAAATACCGCCATGGCACGATCTATTAACACGGTCTTTGGGCAGCTTGCCGTCGACATCGGCCCTACCAATCTGGTACAGCAGTCCTATGACTTTGGCTTTAACCGTCGCGTGCCTTTTGACCTCAGTGTGACCCAGTCGCTGATGCCCAATCCTGATGACATGACCACCTGGGAGACCGCCTGGGCAGGCATTGGACAGCCTGTAGGTGAGCACGCTGACGGCAACCCAGGACCGCAGGCAACCGTGTTTCAAATGGCCCTGGTGACAGCAGGCATTGCCAACAATGGTGCCGTCATGCGCCCCTTTGTGATCGACCACATTCAGGCCTCCACAGGCCAAAGGTCTGTTCTGTCGCAAACACGTGCCAACCAGTTTTCACAGGCAACCACGCCAGAGACCGCGCGCCTGGTGACAGAATCGATGATAGAAACGGTCAATAACGGAACTGGTGGACGCGCAGCGATTTCAGGCGTGCAGGTTGCGGGCAAGACGGGAACGGCAGAAGTGGGTGCAAACCGCCCCAGTAATGCCTGGTTTGTGGGCTTTGCACCCGCAGAAAACCCCACGGTTGCGGTCGCGGTGATGATTGAAGGTGCGGGTCAGGGTGGTCGCTACGCAGCACCTGCGGCACGCAGTGTTATTGAGGCTGCTTTGAATCGCTAGCTTGTGGCTGGTGTGGACGTGCTCCCCCGCCTTATTTGAAAGCAGAAGCAGACGTGGATTTGCACAGGATTAAATACGAATAGCAGCTTATTTGTATTACAATTGCAAGGATAATTCATGCAGAAGGAGACTATGGTGCAGAATGTACTGATTGGCAAACGCTATCGTATCGTGGAAAAGATTGGCTCGGGTGGGATGGCCGATGTGTATAAGGCTGTCGATGAGACTTTGGGGCGTACGGTCGCGGTCAAGCTGATGCACAGTCAGCTGACGCATGATCCCAGCTTTACGGCACGCTTTCAGCAGGAGGCGAAGGCGGCGGCGAATCTGCAGAGCCCTTATATTGTCAATATTTATGACTGGGGTGCGGAGACCTTGGCTGATGGCAATACCCTGTATTACATCGTCATGGAATACGTGCGCGGCGAGGACTTGAAGAGTATCATCAAGCGTAGCGGTGCCCTGCCCAGCGGTAAAGTGGCCGAGATTGGCGCGCTGATTTGTGCGGCGCTTTCGACGGCGCATGGTTATGACATTATTCATCGTGACATTAAGCCACACAACATCATGGTGCTGCCTGATGGCAACATCAAGGTGATGGACTTTGGAATTGCGCGTGCAGGCAATACGCAGATGACGCAGACGGGAAGTGTTTTGGGCTCGGCGCACTATGTGTCGCCAGAGCAAGCGCAGGGTCGTGACTTGGGTGCTGCCAGTGACTTGTATTCGCTGGGTGTCGTCATGTATGAGGCCTCGACGGGTCGCCTGCCCTTTGATGGCGATTCGCCGGTTGCGACAGCGCTGAAGCAGGTGCAAGAACAAGCCGTGCGTCCGAAGTCTTTGAATCCCAACATTGACCCTCAGCTCGAGGAGGTTATTGGCTATGCCATGGCAAAGGATCCGCGTGCGCGTTATGCGACCGCTGATGCCATGCGTCGTGATTTGATTCGCGTCGTCAAGGGCGAGCCCATTTTGGGCGCGCACGGTACGGACAACGATGCCACGAGCGTTCTGGGTGCTGCTGGTGCCGGTGCTGGTGCTATGGCGCCGCTGGGCGGACGCCGCGACCCGGCTGATGTCGAGGGTACGACGGTCATGCCAGCAGTGGACGCAGGAGCCGCAACAACCGCCGGAGCCGTGGGTACCGGGCGCACCGTTGACCCTGCTGAAAAGAAGAACAACAAGGTCTTTATCTGGGTCGGCGTGGTTTTGGCGGTACTGGTTGCCGCTGGCATCATCGCCTGGCAGCTAGGACTGTTCGATGCACCCCCTGAAGAGCCGATTATTGTGAAGATGCCCAACTTGGTCAATATGACCGAAGAGGCTGCACGTGAAAAGCTGATTGATGATCGCATCGCGATTATCGTGCCTGCTGATGGTGTTGATGGCGAGGCTGGAACGGCTGCGGGTGCTGCCGGCGGAGCTGCGGCAGATTTGGCTGCAGATGCAACAACTGCCCTTACCCCTGCAGAGCCCAATCCAGAGCTCATCAGTGTGCAAGAAGAGTTTAGTCCCACCGTGCCTGAGGGCTACGTCATTAGCCACACCCCAGAAGCCGATACCGAACTAGCAGACCCTGCCAACACTGCCGTAACGCTGGTTATCAGCAAGGGCGAAGAAAACTTTATGGTGCCTGACCTTGAAGGGCTGACTTTGGCCGAAGCTCGTACGGCCGTTGCCGAGTACAGCTTTGAAATCGAAAGTACCGAAGAAAACCACGACGAGGTACCTGCTGGTCAAATCATTAGCCAAAGCCCTGCTGCAGGTGAAGAGCGCGCCGGTGGCAGCACGATTCGCGTCATCATATCTGCCGGCGTGGCAAATGTCGACGTACCCAACGTGCGCACCATGACCAGACAGCAGGCAACGACGACACTTCAAAACCTGGGTCTGCGCGTGAACATCACCGAGCGCAGCAGCGCTGATGTGAGCGAAGGCGTCGTTATGGACCAAAACCCTCGCCAGGGAGCCTCGATGGCACGTGGCAGCACGGTCGAACTGACGGTCAGCAGCGGCCCTGAACTGATTGCTGTGCCAAACGTCTTGAACATGAGCGAAGATGCTGCAACGGCTGCAATTACCAGCGCCGGCCTGCGCGTCCGTGTGATAAATGCTGCGGGTGAATTTGGCTTGGTTATCGCACAAGATCCTCGCGCGGGACAGCGCGTTGCCGCTAACACTCAGATCACCATTACGGTGGGCACGGGAGTAGGCTCACCCGAGTAAGTTTATAAGCCTCCGTAGCTCAGGGGATAGAGCACAGCTCTCCTAAAGCTGGTGCCGCAGGTTCGAATCCTGCCGGGGGCACCAATTTGAACTATGCCTCCTTCCCGAGTGCAGAGACAGTGGGACACCCAAGTCTGGTGACGAGGGATCTTCCGGTGGCAAGCACCCAAGTAGACCATTAGCAGGCACAAGCAAGATCCTTCGCTGACGCTCAGGAAGTGTGGAGAGGCATTCACCGATACCAATCCTTCGCTGGCTCTCAGGAAGTGTGGGTTGATATACTTTCTGCATTTGTGTGAATTGTGTGTGTGATATGATGAAACTGTTGTAGTCAATTCCCAAGACGCCACCCTGGGAGGCCCGACATGTCACAGTACAAGCATCATAGTGCGCAGCACATGCGCCTCAAGCTGTGGCTACGTGCCGTTTTGTTGCTCATCTGTGCGGCAGGCCTCATCACGCCCCTCATGGCAAGGGCCACCGATGCCCCCTTCACCAACAGCACCTCCCTGCAACAGCCACTTGCAAGCGAGGAGGTCACTGACACGCCTCCCGTCACACCACCATCACCCCCACCAGTGCCGCGACCGCCGACACCCACGCCTCCGCCACGCCCTACTCCTCCACCAACACCAGCACCCGTACTGGCGACAGGGATTTCCGTCGATGCGCGTGAGCTGCTCTTTGGCAAGGTCGGTCATCGCCTGACCCTGCAGCTTACTACCAGACCAGCAAACGCCACACGTGCCGGACTGAGCTTCATTAGCAGCAACCCGCGCATTGCGACGGTCGACGCGCAGGGGACGGTGACCGCACGCGGTTTTGGGCGCTGCAGCATTAGCATTCGCCTCAACGGACGCAGCATCACGATTCCTGTTACGGTTGCGCGCAGATGGGTGGCGGTGACCTGGGATGACGGACCAGGCAGAGGCACGGCGGGGCTGGTGCGACAGCTGAATCAGCGCGGTGTGCGCTGCACCTTCTTTGTCATTGGGCGGCAGACAACTTCTGCTTCGAGCCAGCGACTGCTGCGCACCATGCGCAACACGGGGCATGAGGTCGCCAATCATACCTGGTCGCACTCGACCGCGCCGCGCACTCTTGCACGTCAACTTCGACAGACTGATGGATCGATTCGGCGTGCGACGGGACAGACACCCCGCATCATGCGTCCGCCAGAAGGCCGCCTCAATGCAGCTGTGCGAAGCTGCGGCAAGGCAGTTATTATGTGGTCGGTGGATCCCATGGACTGGCGCAATCGCAATGCAGCAACGGTTGCAAGCCGCATTACGCGGCAGGTGCGCAGCGGCGACATTGTGCTGCTACATGACATTCATGCAAGCAGCATCAACGGTGGCCTGCGCGCGATTGATCGCCTGCAGGCACAGGGCTATGCCTTTGTGACCGTGAGCGAGCTCCTAAGTACCCCCCGCTCAAACCGCGTCTACACAAAGGGTCCGGCAGCCGTGCGCACGATGAAGATTCGCTACTAGCTGTCAATCTGTCACTTTGTCACTCATTGCCCCATCACCCTGTCGCCGCCAGCTTCCTCCAAGCCAAACCTATCAGCGCACCCTAGAGCTTGCGGTAAATCTCCCCCAGTTGGTTGATGTATTCGCGCAGCGCAACCTTCAAATCTGCAGCCACGCCCCCAATGCCGTTAACCCGCAGCACCTGCGCTCGAAAGTCGCCTGCAACGTCACCTATGAGCCCATCAAGCTCGGCAACGGTCGCCGGCCTGCGGCCAGCATACTTGATAGAGCTATTGTGGAAATGAGCGTTTTCTGGGGGACGCTCGGGAATAGACAGTGGTTCGGACATGGGACGGCCTCGTTTCTCTTTAGCGGCGGCCCTGTGGAATCGATAAAACGATTATACGCCTGTTGGACCCCTTGAAAAGAGCTGGCGGAGTGCGTCCATCACAAACACAAAGCGAAATCACACCCTGCACAGCCGCTGTATTAGTACAAGCCCCCTATGCACCTGAGCTGGCTCCAATTACGTCACCCCGGCCTCCGAGCCGGGGTCTCGTCCTTGACCTGTGTATGTCCGCTATACTGATACGCAACAACAAGAGGAGGCATCACATGGCACGCAAAACAGCAAATGAGAAGCTGCACAGCAAAGGTGACCTGCCAAAGATCGTCGACCTGTCTGACAATCCAGACTACGTGAAACGCTATGGGGGCACGAGCCTCTATGTCGCTGACGCCCTGCAGTATGATGCCATCATGGCGCAAGTCCCAGAAGGCAAGCTCACCACGACCGATCGCATTCGCGCACTCCTCGCAGCTCGCGCCGGCACTGATGCCACCTGCCCTTTGACCGCTGGCATCTTTACCAACCTAGTTGCAGCCGCCTCAGTCGAGCGACAAGACGGCAGCGTGTCAAAAGAAGACTATCCAGAGCCGCCCATCGCCTGGTGGCGAACCCTCAAAAAAGACGGCGAGATAAACCCTAAGTATCCTGGCGCCCCTGAAGAGCAAATCACGCACCTACGTGCTGAAGGCCACCACATCGAACAGCGCGGCAAACGCTTCTTTGTCACAGACTACGAATCCGCCCTCGCAACTCTTTCCTAGCGCATACTCCTCTTTATGGCAGAGCGCACTCGCCCAATCCACTCCGCGCTCCACCCTTGTCACCCCGGCCTCCGAGCCGGGGTCTCGCCCTAGGTTATTGCAGCAGTATTCGGGTTTCGCGTTTTGGGGTGATTCGCGCTATACTGGAATGTGCGCGTTTTGTGTACCTTATTTGTGCAAATAGCGAATTGTTATGAGGAGCTCATCATGAAAAAGAAACTAGCACTCGCAGCTGTTGCTGGCCTGGCCTTTGCCTTCTTCAAGAAGCGTGGCGGCAAGAACAAGGATGATGCCGTAGAAACACCAGAGCCTCGCGACGGCATCGTCAAGCGCATTATTACGAAGAAAGACGTCTAAGCCTTGGGGTGGCGAACATACTTGCCACTATCACCAGAACAAACAAACCAAGCCCAATAAGCACGTCACGGTTAGCAGCCACGGCCAGACCCGTCGGTATGTAATCAGAATGCGTGTTCAGGAAGTCAGCGGCATTGCGCGCCTCGCCTAGGATACGAACCTGCGTGCTGAAAGTCCCCGCTCCGTCAGGGGTGATAGCCGCAACATAGTTCGACTGCGCACCTGACACGGTCATGGCAAGCGTCGAGTTATAGCCGGGCACCAGCGACTTGCAGGCACTATAGCTTGCCCCCACATGCGTATCAACAAATACTAGCGTCTGGTTATGGCGCAGGGCAATCGTCTGCGGAACACCACATTCGAACACTAAATAAGATCCGTAGGCATTTGACCCAGCAATCGTGCCGTTAAGTTCGCTCGTCACAACCGCGCCGGTCTTTGTATCGACCACAAATGCCTGATAGCTGGACACATCAGCCAGCTGCGGAATCCACACATTGATATCAAAACTGACATAGCGCCCCAGGAAGGCAAAGCGCCCCGTGACTTCTTTTGATACCGTCAGACCTGCGCCATCCAAAAGAGGCGCCGGATTGTCGTGAAGCCTCAGGAAACTGTTTACAAAGCTCACGGTGGTGAGTGCGTCCATACCCGCAGCCACGTCAGGGCCCAAAAGCCCGTCACCTAGGTCTTCGCGTATCGTAATCGCTGCCAGGTAATAGCCCGTCGCCGGTGCCGGCATGGCTTCGACCACAAAGTCCAACACATAGCTGCGCGTATCAAAGTTCATCTGCTCTGTCGCGCTGCTGGCAAAGGTATTGCTGCGCTCACTCACACGGTAGCGGTAAATGCCAGGTCCTGCAAAATCGAGCCCCGCAAGCAGGTTTTCACTCGCTAACACTGCCTGAACCGACCCCGTGCCACCGCCACCAACAGCTGGCGCAGCTGCCCACGCGGAAGCCTCACTAAAGCTCAAAGATGGCGACGGAATCTGCGGTAATTGTCCCGCAGCGCTCGCGTCTCCATTAAAGCTCAGTGGCTCGAAGTCAAAAATAAAGCTCGCTTCTGGCGCGCGCGTGCCCACAGGCATCAGGAAAGTCTTCTCGACAGCGAGCGCTGCCACTCGCGCTTCTGTCACAAAGTGATGTTCGTGCGGCGCAGGCATCGTTGTTGCATCCGCCGACAAAAAGCCAAAAATCACCACATCATAGCGAGTCGCATAGTCAAGCCCCGACAGGGGAATCGACAGCACCGTATTGCCCTCGGACCAGCGAGCGCCATCAAGTGACAGCGTCTGTCCGTTCATGGTCACGCTCCCCCGCACGCCCACATTGACGGCCTGGTTAAAAGTGATGACAAGCTCTGGCGTCGTCACGGGCACGTCGATTCCGGCCGGCGTTACCTCGGTGACCAGCAGCGGCGCGGCGGTTCTAAAGGTCCAGGTGTGGGGGTACATTTCGTTGATGTCGCGCTGCCCAAAGATGTCATCGACGAAGCCTTCGACGGTCGCGGTGTGCAGGGCGCCGCGCTGGGTGATGGTCAGTGGCAGGGTAAAGACGGTGTTTGGTCCGCGCGCAGAATCTGACCAGACGCCCGCGCTAATGTCGACGCTTGCACCGTTGTCGACGCTAATCGTGCCCAGCGACTCGGGTTCGGGGCACATCGAGCGGTCGAAGTGAATCACCATCTGCGAATCGCCTGTCAAGGCTGCTGATCCTGCGTTGGGGACGGTTCCCTGGGGGGAGGGCGTCCATATAAGATGAGAGGTCGGTATGACCGAGGCCGCCATGCGCCAGGGGATGAAATTGTCGGTACCCACGCCCTGGCCGGCACAGGTCGTGCCCTTGCCCAGTTGTCCTGAAGTGTTCAAGCCCCAGGTCCAGACAACGCCATCAGGCGTAACACCACCCGAATGGTTAAAGCCAGCTTCGATCATGTGCCACTGGTCGGGGCCGGTGGTGACGCGTTGCGGTGTGGTGAACTGTGTCTGGTTCCCCAGACCCAGCTTGCCGCCAACGCCGTCACCCCA
>WRBW01000045.1 GCA_009784345.1 Coriobacteriia bacterium
ACTATTTTGCAGCCAAGGCTTCCTTTGAAGCAGTAACCAGCTGGGCAAAGGCAGCACTGTCGTGCACGGCCATGTCGGCCAGAACCTTGCGGTCAAGCTCGATGCCGGCGACCTTCAGGCCGTTCATGAAACGGCTGTATGACATATCGTTTTGTCTTGCGGCAGCATTGATGCGGGTAATCCACAGACGACGAATGTCGCGCTTCTTGTTGCGACGATCGCGGTACTGGTACTGCAATGAATGCTGGACCTGCTCTTTAGCGGCCTTATAGCTGCGGCTCTTTCCGCCGTAATAACCCTTAGCTTGCTTGAGAATAGCGCGACGTTTTTTCTGAGCATGAACGGCTCTCTTTACGCGTGGCATAATTCACTCTCCTTCTATGAAAGGCGATCTAGACCCGTGGTCTAGCCGCGACCCAATTTCTTGTTGATCATTCTGGTGTCAGCCTCTGAAATGGGGCCGTCTTGACGTGCATTACGCTTAAACTTAGGGCTCTTCTTGGTCATGATGTGACTGGTAAAAGCCTTACCACGCATGAGCTTGCCCGTGCTGGTTACACGGACGCGCTTTGCCGTGCCTTTGTGCGTTTTCATCTTAGGCATAAGATTGTCCTTCCTTGCTTTTCACTTTTTACTTCGAAACTTTTATCTACGAAAACGATTTGTTAAACGGTCGTTGTATAGCCTCGTTCACGGGCTGTCTCGCCAGCCCCGGCTCTCGCCGCGTTGCTTAAGCCTCTTTTGCCGCTTCCTTAGCGGCTTCAGGCTTTTTCTTCAACGGAGAGATCAGCATGTGCATGTTGCGACCCTCAAGCTTTGGCTGGTTTTCAATAATCGCCAAATCTTCAAGCTCTTCAGCTAGGCGCACCAAAATGTTCAGACCCTGCTCGGGGTGAGCCATCTCGCGCCCACGAAACATGATAGTGACCTTGACCTTTGCACCGGCATCCAGAAAGCGCAGAATATGCTTTTTCTTCGTATTGTAATCATGGGTGTCCACCTTGGGGCGAAACTTCATTTCCTTGATTTCAATCTTTTGCTGGTGCTTACGCGCCTGCTTCGCCTTCATGGACTGTTCGTAACGAAACTTTCCGTAGTCCATAATTTTGCACACGGGCGGGTCGGCCTGCGGAGCAATCTCCACCAGATCAAAACCCTCGTCATCTGCACGGCGCAGCGCATCACGCACGTCGAAAATACCCAGCTGCTCGCCATCTTCACCAATCAGGCGGCAACGACCTTTCGATATTTCCTCATTAATGCGATATTCAATGCTTATCTTAATTCACCTCTCTAAGTGTTCTTGCTGCAGGCACGGCGGCCTGCGGCATAAAAAACCCGCTGGATGTTCGTCCAACGGGCAATAAGAAGGCGGCGGAGTATGTCCACTCCAGCCACGTATTATTATGTGTCAGACCAACATAGTGCTGCCATCTTCCCTTTCAGGATTCCTGCAGACCAGAAGGTGGAAAGTCGCGAGACCTTCACTTCAAGCTGAATAATAATAGCACTGCATAGTGCAAGCGTCAAATATCTATTTGACTTTGTCGATGGCGAGCATACCCTTGTCGCCAACCTTTGAAACTTTCAACTCAACCTTGTGCACACCTGCAATCGCTATCATCGCAGCTATCTCCACGCCTCAATATTGCCAATAGCATAAAGAGGGATATTGCGCATCCAGCTTTCCTCTCGATAGCCAGACAAAGAAAATCGACGGGAATTCATATGTTGATATTTTTCACTGAAGGCGCGCAGACTTTTGGAGCGCAAATTCTCTTCAGACTTCACCTCTATAGGGTAAATCTTGCCACCGCTTTGAACGATGAAGTCGATTTCACCTCGCGAGTTGTCGGCAGACCAGTAGTATGGTGTCACGCCACAGCCCGATACCAACTGTTGGCAAACATACTGCTCTGTTAATGCCCCCTTAAACTCTTTGAACAATTCATTTCCGCTTATCACGCAACTCGAGTCAAGTCCAGCTAAGGCACCCAACAGTCCAACATCTAAGGAAAACAACTTGAAGGACTGTTCATCAGAATAGGCAGACAGGGGCATCCCAGGCTTTGATATGCGTGGAACTTTCGTCACAAGACCCGCTTCGGCAAGCCATGTAATAGCCGATCGATAACTTTTTGCACGCGCCCCCTCTTTGACGTGACCAAATATGAACTTCTTATTCTCCTTGCCTAAATGCGCCGGTATCGAATCCCACACCTCAAAAGCACGCTCAGCTTCTAGCATTGAAAGATGTTTTGAAACATCACGGCGATAATCGAATAGGATTTGGCTCTGTATTTCACGCGCATCATCAAGAACTCCACTTTCTACAAATGCTGCTACTGCTTCAGGCATACCCCCCGTGAAATAGTATTGTCGCAGCAAAGGAATTATCTTTGACGCAAAGGATGAGCCAGCAGTCTCATCGAAGTCCATCAATTCGCGCAACGATTGCTCCCCTAAAGCATCGAGAAACTCGCGAAAGTTCATGGGATAGAGATCAAGCGTTTTTACGTTTCCGACTGGATACCCCGTCCCACGATGAACGGTAAGTCCAAGCAAAGATCCTGCAGCAGCAATCATCTGACCGGGAGCATTTTCCCTAAAGTATTTCAACGAAGTCAGGGCTTTTTGGCACTCTTGAATTTCATCGAAAATGATAAGTGTTTCACCTTCAAATATGCGCTGTCCTGTCTCAGCCTGAATGCCCGTCAAAAGACGGGAAATGTCATAACCCTCCTCAAACAATCGATTCATCGCGATATTATTGTCGAAGTTGACGTACGCAACATTCTTGAAGTACTGTGCGCCGAATTTTTTGAGGAGCCATGTTTTCCCTACTTGGCGAGCACCATTAATTATTATTGGCTTTTTTCGGGCACTACTTTTCCACTCAAGCAGCTCTGACATCAAAAAGCGATTCAAGGTTAATTCTCCTATTCATTTCAAATACGTCCTTATATTAGCACGAAAGTGCGATTTTAAGGACGTATTATTGCATTATGATACGATTATGCGGACGTAATGACTCTATTAGTGTGGCGCATGCTCTTAATACTGCACTGTGTCGAATTTTGTGACGAGGTTTTCTTGTCGATTTGTCCAAGTAATACCACCATCGCTCATTGCTCTACCTGTTCACAATTTTCGAGCTATTACTAGAATATCGATTGTCACACCACGCTTTTAGAAGAGCGGGGACGTTGTCTTCGACATCACTGCACTTCGTTCGCCTGAACTTGCGCAAGCGCAGTTCGCTCACTACGTTGGCGTTCGCCCCTACAGTGTCACCCCCACGCAGGTGTTGGGGTCTCGTTCTTGACCTTGACCTATTTGACCTTGTCGATGGCGAGCATACCCTTGTCGCCAACCTTTGAAACTTTCAACTCAACCTTGTGCACGCCCGCTATGGCAAGCTTTGCTGCCTCTTCAGGGGTCGCCTCGACACGAATGACGGCATTTCTACCCTTCATGTTCAGCTCCTGAGCAGCAGCGTCACTCTTTGGCGCCCATTCGTTGATGCGCACAATCAGCTCCTGAGGGGTACCATCAAGCGCCTTTGTCTTGATGCCATAAGCCTCTATCGTGGCGTCATAGCGAGCATTAAGGGTGTTTGTTCCCAGCTCTAAGGTTTGGAAGGTCCTCGAAGGCAGGTTTTCAAGCTCTACTAAATCATCCCCTGCTTTTGCCAAATCTACCTTGGCCGTCGTTTTGGAGCGACCTTCGAGGCTACCCATATTGGCAAGCTTTTTATCGCTGGTCTTACCATGCAGCTCTCGATTAGGATCTTTCAAGCTGGGGGCATCGATGTTAAAGGCGATGTCATCAGTCGACTTCGTCTCTGTTTCTGGGGCCGTGCTTGCCGTGTCATTCGAGCTGCAGGCAAAGAGCGCGAGCGCGGTAATCATAATTACCAGCAGCATCAATGCTTGCACTATGAGGTTCCTGTTTTTATTCATGCGAAGTCATCCCCTTGCCTGTTTTGAAAATTGGTCATTCATAATCATACTATAAGTTGCACATATAATCTACACTTATATATGGACAGAAACACACATTGCACTCGGGAATTTGGGAAAGCAGTGCTTGAGATTCAGCTGTGTCTTACTGTGGTTTTTCGCTGGTTAGGCGGCTTAGGAAATCCTCGATACTCACGGCACCTAGATCGCCTTCTGTGCGGTGACGCAGGCTGACTTTGCCTTCTTCGGCTTCGCGCTTGCCCAAGACCAACATGTAGGGCACCTTTTGCTGCTGTGCCTTCGCAATCTTTGCCTTCATGGGTGCTGACGCACCATCAAGTTCGACGCGCACACCAGCACCAGCAAGCCGTGCTTGGACATCTTCTGCATAGCCAATCATGTCATCGTTAATCGGAATAATGACCGCCTGGGTCGGCGCCAGCCAGGATGGCAGGCCTCCCCCATAGTGTTCCAGCAAGATGCCAAAGAAGCGCTCCATGCTGCCCAAAATGGCGCGGTGCAGCATCAGGGGACGCTCTGCCGTGTTGTCTGCCGTGCGATACTCGAGGTCAAAGCGTTCGGGCAGCAGTGCATCAAACTGAATGGTTGAACACTGCCAGGTGCGCCCAATGGCGTCCTTCAGGTGAATGTCAATCTTTGGTCCATAGAAGGCACCGTCACCTTCGCTGACGCTGTAATCAATACCGTATTCCTTCAGGGCGTTTTCAAGCGCGTTGGTAGTAAGCTCCCAGGTCTCATCACTCCCCATCGACTTTTCAGGGCGTGTTGAGAGCTCTGCAGTGTACTCGAAGCCAAAGGTCGACATGACGTAGTCGACCAGCTCAAGGCAGCGCTTGACCTCATCATTAACCTGATCAGGACGGCAGAAGATATGGGCATCATCTTGTGTAAAACCACGGGCGCGCATCAAGCCGTGAGCAACGCCTGAAAGCTCATGGCGATAGACCGTGCCAAACTCGAACATGCGCAGGGGCAGGTCGCGGTAGCTGTGCAGGTTCGCACCATAAATCAGCATGTGACCGGGGCAGTTCATGGGCTTTATCGCAAACTCGCTAAAGCGCTCCTTGCCCTCCTTGTCCTTACCTTCGGGGACGTCAAAAAAGTACATGTCGTCTTTGTAGTTATCGAAATGACCTGACATCTTCCACATTTCAACGCGGTAGACATGGGGGGTTCTGGCTTCGACATAGCCGCGCTTATAGAGCTCATCACGCAGCCAGTCTTGCAGCAGCTGCAAAACGCGCGCACCCTTGGGATGATACAAGGGGAAACCGGCACCACCCAGCTCGCTAAAGCTAAAGAGGTCAAGCTCTTTACCCAGCCTGCGGTGATCGCGCTTTTCTGCTTCTTCTAAAAATTCCAAATAGGCAGTCAGCTGGCCAGCCTTTTGCCAGCTGGTTCCGTAGATGCGTTGCAGCATGGGCTGGTCGCTGTCTCCGCGCCAGTAGGCACCAGCAAGCTTCATCAGCTGGAAGTACTTTACATAGCCCGTGCTGGGCAGATGGGGACCGCGACAAAGATCAGTAAAGGCTCCACAGCGAAAGACGGTCAAAGCTTCGTCGTCTGGCAGCTCGTCAATGAGCTCCAACTTGAAAGGCTGGTCTGCAAAGAGCTTGCGAGCGTCATCTTTGGACAACTCCTCCTCTTCAAAAGGCAGGTCTGCTTCGACGATTTCGCGCATTTTGGCATCAATGATGGCCAGGTCCTCGGGGCCCAGCTTTTCGTCACCGGGCAGCTGCAGGTCGTAGTAAAAGCCGTCTTCGATGGATGGCCCGATACCAAACACCGTGCCGGGATGCAGCTCTTGCACCGCAGCGGCCATCACATGTGCCGATGAGTGACGAATCATATCGAGGGGAAAGCGTTTTGGGTTACGTGCCATGGGCCGGTGCTCCTTTGTGTGCCTACTTTTTAGGTCGTGCTTCGTTTAGATGTGCCTAGTTCAGACGTGCCTAATTGGGTAAAGCTCCCCCCACGTGGAGGGAGGAAAGCATGCGCTTGCTGCGAGCTAATCTTTAAAGGTAGAGGTGCCAGAAGATTTGCTTGCGCCGTGACTGTGACGACCGCTACCGCTAGAGGTACGCTTGCGACCGCTCGAAGTGCTGCGGCTACTGCTTGAACGCGCGGGCTTCTCGAAGTCGAGGTCTAGGTCATCAGCATCATCTTCAATGTGGGGCGGGTGCGCCACCGCAGTAGAAGACGAGCGTCTGCGCGTCGCCGGATCAGCACTGCTACCGCTCTTGCCACGACTGCTACTGCTACTGCCGCTGCTGCTACTGCTTGCGCCTCGCGTACTCTTTGATGCCGGCTTACGGGCAGAACTCGCCGCTGCAGCAGACGGCGCAGAAGCGCGCGTTTCAGCCTGTCCCTTGCTGGACAGACAGTAGGGGCAGGTCGCCCAGTCTGTCTTGATGGGACGCCCGCAGTAATCGCAGGGTCGACGCAGCGTCACGTTGCAAGTGGGGCAGATTAGATAATCGACCTCGATGCCAGCACCGCAGCTGGGGCAGGCATTGGTCTCAAGTTCAGCCTCGAGCAGGCGCTGGGACAGCTCGCGCTCGCGCGCATCAGCTTCAAATTCTGCCGGACGCAAAATGGTGTACACCAACAAAATGGCTAGCACCAGGAAAAAGGCAATACCGCCAACCGCAATAAAGCCCCAGGAGTTATTCGAAAAGCCCATGATGACGCCGACAACAATGCCAACGACGCCCAAAACACCCCAGGCAACCGCAAAGGTGCCACGGCGACGCGCGTCGCGATACATCCAAAACACCAGGGCTACCGCAAACAGCAGAAAAGCCAGCCCCAGGGCCAGCGAAATAGTCTGAAAAATGGCACTGTCAAGAACCGGTGCCAGCAGTTCGCCAAACATATCCATGTTTTAAGCTCCTTGAATCATGTCACTACTAACCGTGCGCAGATTTGTCGCACACTGGATAGATTGTAGCAAAGGATAGAGCGTCAAGCTGCCCGTCATGACAAGAGGTTGTTTTCCTGTAAGCTCAAGAACCTGGCGGAGTGCGTCCATACCTGCTACAGGGGATGATGGCATACCTGCATTCAGAGCGGCTTCGCGCGCGTGGCTTGCGCCATTATGCGCGCGCTGCAGAGTGCTCTGAATTGCAGGCATGCCATCATCTGGTATTGCTTGAGCAGTTTTTCCCACTACGCCTAGAATCATGTCACGCAGTTGAGCTTCAGGAATGGCGCGTGGGCTGGGGGGAGTCAGGGCGATGAAGTCGGCAGCTACCGGGGCCAGCGCTTCGATGATGCCTGCAGCGTCTTTATCTGCAAGCACCCCTAAGGCGATGACAGGCCTATCCCCCACTGCACCAAAGCCACCACTTTCAGACATCTGATCAATCAGCTGAGCCAGAATGCGAGCAGCAGCAGGGTTGTGGCTACCGTCAAATATCAGCAGGGGGTCTTTTCGCACAACCTCAAAGCGTCCTGGGAATCGCGTAGCCGCAATTGCAGACTTCACCGCAACCGAATCAAGTCCGCGCCCCAAGGCCGCCTCGACTGCCATGATGGCCGTGGCTGCATTGCTTGCCTGATACTCGGGACCTGCGACTTTCAAATTCTTGTAAAGACCATGCATCGTCTGTACTTCGAATTCAGTCAGCACAGGGCTGCTTGCTGAAATAGCATAGCTATCAGCCTCTACCCTGCGTGGGTGCAGGCCAAATTCTGCCGCGCGGTCCAGAAATATCTGTCCGATTTCAGGCGGATGCTCGGCAAAAATGCTCTGTCCCAGCACCACGCTCGCGCCCGGCTTAATAATATGAGCCTTATCAAAGGCAATAGCGGCGTGGGTGTCGCCCAAAAATTCCTGATGGTCAAGACCAACCGCCGTTGCCACGGCAACCGCAGGGGCGGCAGCGCTAGTGGCATCCCAGCGACCCCCCATGCCTACTTCAACAACCGCAATCTGAACCCCTGCATCACGAAAGTGCATGAACATGGCAAGGGTCATCTCTTCGAAGGCCGTCAACACGAGTCCAACACGGGCCGCCGCCGCGCGTGCAGCGGCTAAGGCAGCATCTAAGCCGGTCTGACTGATGTCATGACCGCCGACACGAATGCGCTCACATTCACTAACCAAAGAAGGGCTGGTGTAAAGACCCGTCTTGATGCCTTCGGCTAAACAAAGCTGCTCGCACAAACGCGAAGTGGAAGTCTTGCCATTCGTACCCGTGATCTGAATGATACTGAAGGCACGTTCGGGATGACCTGCAGCTGCGCAGGCCTCCATCATGTTTTCCAGGGAAGGATTGATTTGAGGTTCTTGGTGCATACTCATTATATTAATTCCCACTCAGGATGACTGAATTGACTGTCATCCGCTCACTCGGGATGACCGAATAGACTAAAGTCTATTCAGTCAGCTGGGCATCAAGCTTCTGCAGCGCAGCAGCAAGCTCTGCTGCCTTGGCGCGGTCTTTGGCAATAATCTCTGGAGCCGCCTTCGCAAGGAAGCCCTCATTGCTCAGCTTCTTTTCAAACTTGGCTAAATCAGCAGCGAGCTTGTCACGCTCTTTACTCAGTCGAGCCTTCTCAGCCTCCAGATCAACCAAGCCCTCAAGCATCACATAGACTTCAAGTCCTGCCGCCACCGTAAGGGCTGACTGCTCGGGCTTGCCCATGTCCATGGCAGCCTCAAGAGCATCAATATTGGCAAGCTGCCTCACCTGAGCACTAATGTCTTCAAGCAAGCTCTGATCCGCGCTATCTGTCACCTTAACGCGGGCAGACAGGGCGGTCTTTGGGCTCAAGCCGTAGCGAGCGCGCGTCGAGCGCACCGCTGTCACAACCGCTTTCAGGAGCTCGATGCGACGCTCTGCGTCCACATCAATAAGTCCCGCAAGCTCCTCGGGCGCAGGCCAGGCAGCAACTATTAATGCAGGGGTCAGTGAAGGAGCATCAATACCTTCAGGCGCAGGAGCACCGTCATGTATGGGCAGACTCCGCCACAGCTCTTCACTAATGAAGGGCATCATGGGATGCAGCAGACGCAGCGAGCAATCCAGCACATAAACCAGCGTGGCT
>WRBW01000046.1 GCA_009784345.1 Coriobacteriia bacterium
CGGTATTCCGCACTGTCCTGTCTGTGGTCGCGAGATTAGTAAGCAGACGCCTGACCAAATTGTCGATATCATCATGAGCTTTCCTGAGGGGCAGCGCCTGCAGGTGCTGGCTCCGGTAGTGCGCGGTCGCAAGGGCGAGTTTACGAAGCTTTTTGAAGAGTTGCGTGCTGAAGGTTTTTCACGGGTGCGCGTTGACGGCGAGGTCCGTACGCTGGATGAAAAAATCGAGCTTGATAAAAAGTTCAAACACGACATTGATGTCGTTATTGACCGCGTCGTGCTGCGTGAAAGCTCGCGTTCGCGCCTGACCGATAGCGTCGAGGTGGCGCTGCGTATTGCTCAAGGTATCGTGACGATTCTGCGTACGACAGAAGAGGGCGACCTTGAGGAGACCTACAGCCAGGCTCTGGCCTGTCCAGAACACGGCATATCTCTGGATGAACTGTCACCCCGCGACTTTAGCTTCAACGCCCCCTATGGAGCCTGTCCTGACTGTAGCGGCCTGGGATCACGGCTTGAAGTTGATCCGGCACTGATTGTTCCCGATCTTGATTTGTCGCTGGCAGAAGGTGCACTGGCACCCTTTAGTGCCAGTGGTAACTACTATCCTCAGGTTTTTGTGGCACTGGCTGATTACCTAGACATCGACGTCAATACGCCTTGGCGTGACCTGCCAGCAGCGGCCCAGCAGCAACTGCTGTACGGCATCGAAGATCCTCGCATCAAGGTCAAATATCTGACGCGTGACGGTCGTGAAACCCACTGGTTCATTCACTGGGAAGGTGCTGTTTCAGAGGTTATGCGCAAGCATCGCGAATCAGAATCAGACGTGGTGCGCACTAAAATGGAGCGTTTTATGGCGGTCATTCCCTGTAAAACCTGCGGGGGTGCACGACTCAAGCCCGAAATGCTTGCCGTAACCGTAGGTGATAAGAACATATTTGAAGTCACCTCGATGGCTGCCAAAGACTCACTTGCCTTTTTCAAGAACCTTGAACTGAGCGAGCGCGACCTCACTATTGCGGCGCGCATTAATAAGGAAATCATCGAGCGTCTGAACTTTCTGGTTGACGTGGGCCTCGACTATCTGACGCTTGAACGCGGGACAGCGACCTTGAGCGGTGGTGAAGCCCAGCGCATTCGCCTTGCAACTCAAATAGGCGCGGGGCTCATGGGCGTACTCTATATTTTGGATGAACCCAGTATTGGCTTGCATCAGCGTGACAATGCACGCTTGATTGCGACTCTTGAGCGTCTGCGCGACCTGGGCAACACCGTCATTGTGGTCGAACATGACGAGGACACCATTCGCGCGGCAGATTACGTGCTTGACATGGGACCGGGCGCTGGTGAACATGGAGGCGAAATAGTTGCTGAAGGCACCCCCAAACAGGTTATGCGCAGCAAGAAATCCATGACGGCAGATTACCTGAGCGGGCGGCGTGAAATCCCCGTGCCGCAGCAACGCAGACAACCAGAACGCGGCTTTGTCGAGCTGAAAGGCGCAAGCGAAAACAACCTGCACGACATCAACGTGCAGATTCCCATCGGTGGTCTGACGGTCGTCACGGGTGTTTCTGGCAGTGGCAAGTCATCGCTTATTACTGACACTCTGGCACCCTTGCTTGCAAACCGCCTGCAGCGTGCGCGTCGCCGCGTGGGAGCCTTTAGCGAGGTCACGGGATTAGGCGCGCTCGACAAAGTGGTCGACATCGATCAGAGCCCCATTGGGCGCACGCCGCGATCCAACCCTGCCACCTATACGGGGGTCTGGGATGACATACGCGGTCTGCTCTCATCAACGCCCGAAGCAAAGGCGCGCGGCTATGCCCCCGGTCGCTTTAGCTTCAATGTGGCAGGCGGTCGCTGCGAAGCCTGTAAGGGCGACGGTCAGATAAAGATTGAAATGCACTTTCTGCCCGACATCTACGTACCTTGCGAAGTCTGTGGCGGCAAGCGCTACAATCGCGAAACCTTGCAGGTGACCTATCGCGGCAAAAACGTCAGCGACATCCTGGCGATGAGCGTCGACGAAGCCTTAAGCTTTTTTGAAAACATTCCGCCGGTGAAGCGCAAGTTGCAGACCTTGTTTGATGTCGGATTAGGCTACATTCGTCTGGGTCAAGCCGCCACTACCTTAAGCGGGGGAGAAGCCCAGCGCGTCAAGCTGGCAAGTGAGCTTCAGCGTCGTAGCACGGGGCGGACCTTCTACATCCTGGATGAGCCTACAACAGGCTTGCACTTTGACGATGTGCGACAGCTCTTGTTGGTACTGGAGCGCCTGGTCGACAGTGGCAATACCGTTTTGATAGTCGAGCACAACCTTGATGTTATCAAAAGTGCAGATCACATAATCGATCTGGGTCCCGAAGGAGGAGACGCCGGCGGTACTGTTGTGGCAACGGGTACCCCTGAAGAGGTGGCACAGGTCAAAGGTTCCTATACCGGAAAGTACCTGAAGCAAATCCTAGCAGGCCGCCATGAGTAGGCGTTACTACCTGATGGGTGTCGTGGGGGTCGGCAAGTCGACGCTGCGCGAACAGCTAGGCGCAGCCCTGCCTGATGCCAGCATCTACGCAGAGTGGCCCGAAGGGATGGCAGCAGAAGTAGGTCACGCCATAGCCAGCATGACGGCAGAAAACGCCGAGGAGATTCAGCAGTGGATTTTTGGACAGTTGGCAGAAAAGAATGCGCTAATTCAAGCAGACTCATCGTCGCAGCTCATCATTGATCGCTCTCCACTTGATACCTTTGCCTTCTACCCGCCCCAGCAGTGGCAGCAGCGCGCCCAACAAATGCTCGCTGCCCTCGCCTCGACCCAGCTCGCAGCAGGTCAGCTGCTGCTCCTGACGGGCAGCCCGCGGCAGATGCATGCCCGCATGGACTCAAGTCGGGGCTACGACTGCAATGGTCTGGCACAGCAGCAGTCTGCTTTCGAAATTCTTGCAGACTGGCTGGCAGAGTTCCATGGCTACCACGTCAGCCGCATCGATGCGCGCGATGCAAGTCCGCGGCAGGTGCTCAAGCAGGCGCAAGCAATCATCAGCAGCGACTACCGACCCCTAGACCTGCAAGCCATCGTCGAAGACCTTGCACGTGGCTAAGGGCGCACCCAACATAGCAGACCAGCTGAAACATGTACCGGTATCCCCGGGTGTCTACCTGTGGAAAGATGCTAACGACAAGGTGCTCTACGTGGGCAAGTCAAAGGCTCTGCGTAACCGCATGCGCCAGTACCTGACGGGACACGACAGTCGCGAATGGATTGATCGCATGATGGCTGAGGTCGAAAGCTTCGACTATGTCGTCACCGCAACTGAAGTCGAAGCGCTGATGCTTGAAATCACCCTGATAAATCAGCTCTCGCCACCTTTCAACGTCATGTTTCGCGACGACAAAACCTACCCCTATATTGCACTGACCATGTCAGATGACTTTCCGTCCATCAAGTACACGCGTGAGAAAAAACGTCCAGGTACCCGTTACTTTGGTCCCTACACTGACGCTCGCGGCGCACGCGAGACGGTGGACACACTCCGCCGCGTCATACCTTTGTGCCGCAGTACCTGCCCCGAATACAAAGGGGTGAGGGCTAGTGGTTTTCAAAAGCCGCGGCCTAGGCCTTGCTTTGATTCGCAGCTGGGCTACGGCCCTGGTGTCTGTGCGCTCGCCATCACGCGCGAAGACTACGCCGTTAATGTCAGGGCTGCCATCAGCCTGCTCGAAGGTAACAGTGCCCAGCTGGAAAAAGAGCTGGCCGCCCAGATGGAGGCTGCGGCAGCCGATCTGAACTATGAACTCGCGGCGCGTATGCGCAATCGACTTGCCGGGCTCGACAGCATCAAAAAGCGTCAGGCGGTGGTTTCAGACAGTGATGCGGCCTATGACGTCATTGGCATTGTGCGCGAGGAAACTATCGCGGCCGTTTACGTGCTTATTGTGCGTGAAGGTAAGGTGCTTCACAGCAACGATTATATTCTGGACAAGGGTTTTGACGTTAACTATGAGAGCCTCGTGACGACCTTTATTGGTCGCTATTACGCTGATGCGGGGCAGGTTCCGGCTGAGATCATTTTTGATGCGAGACCAGCACCCCTTTCGGTTGACGATCAGAAAACACTCGAGGCCTACCTGACCGCCCGTCGTCGTGAACTGACAGAGAACCCGCGGGCGGCACGCGTGCGCCTGACCACTCCTGCGCGTGGCACCAAAAAGAAGTTGCTGGACATGGCCACGCGTAATGCGGGACATGCGCTGCTACGCTTCAAGGTGCGTACGCACTATGACACGGCTCGCTTGAACGAGGCTCTGCTGCAGCTCGAATCTGCGCTTGCCCTTGATGTCCCGCCACTGCGGATAGAGAGCTTTGACATATCGACCCTGCACGGGACTAACTCGGTCGGGTCCATGGTGGTCTTTAGCAATGGACGCGCTGATAAGTCTTCTTATCGCCGTTTCAAAATCAAGGGGGAGTATGACCAGAGCAACGACGTTGCCATGATGCACGAGGTCTTGTCGCGCCGGTTTAGCGAAAAGAATTTGGGCGACGAGCGCTTTGGGCGGACGCCTGATTTGCTGCTGATTGACGGCGGGAAGCCCCAGCTGTCAGCGGTGCTTGCCGCGCTTGAAGAGCTGGGTGTCGAAGGTGTTGCTGTGGCAGGCCTCGCCAAAAGAGAAGAGGAGCTCTGGACCAGCTGGTCAGATGAGGCGATTGTCCTCGCTGACGGTTCGCCTTCGCTGTATCTGGTCAAGCGCATCCGTGATGAGGCACACCGCTTTGCCATCGAGTATCACCGCAAGCTGCGCGCCAAAGCCATGACGGCGAGCATTCTCGACGAGGTATCAGGCATCGGACCTAAGCGTCGCAAGGCGCTGATCAGGCATTTCGGCAGTTTCAAGAAGCTGCGCGCGGCAAGCCTTGGAGAGCTCGCAGAGGCCCCTGGCATCACGCAAGAAATCGCAAGCGACCTACACTCGCTACTGCACGCTCTGGACTAATGAACAGCTGATGTACAATAGTTCCTGCGAAATTGCATTGACTTGTAAATCGAAGTCACCATGCAAGACAACAAAAGGAGATCCTGCACATGAAATGGATTAGCGTCGTTGGAGCCCGTCCGAACTTTATCAAAATAGCCCCCTTTGTACATGCCATCGCGGCCTACAATGCAGCGAACCCGGACACCCCCATCGAACACATCCTGGTACACACGGGGCAACACTACGACGATAAAATGTCGAAGGCTTTTTTCGAGCAACTCAACATCCCAGAAGCCGACCTCAATCTAAATATCGGCAGTGGCAGCCACGCCCAGCAGGTGGGTAATACCATGATTGCTTTTGAAGAAGTCTGCCAGACGCATCAGCCTGATCTGGTCGTCGTCGTCGGCGACGTCAACGCCACAGCAGCTTGCTCTATCACTGCCAAAAAACTCAACATTCCCGTCGCGCACATCGAGGCAGGTCTGCGCAGTGGCGATCGCAGTATGCCCGAAGAGATCAATCGTCTCGTCACTGACAGCATCAGCGATATCCTCCTGGCACCTGACCATTTTGCGACCGACAATTTGGCCCGCGAAGGACACGACCAAAAGAGCATCCACCTGTCTGGTAACATCATGATTGACACTTTGGATGTGCAGCTGCCCAAAGCTCAGGCCCTACCCCTGCCTGCAGGGCTTGAAGCTGACAATTACGTCGTCGTCACCCTGCACCGCCCCGCAAACGTCGACGACCCCAAAAAGCTCGCATCCCTTGTTGCTGCCATCATGGCCCAGGCCGACGCAGGCATCCATATGTACTGGCCGGTCCACCCGCGCACCCGCGCTAATTTGGCGGAGTTTGACCAGCTTCCCCCACTAGAGGCTCATCCCAACATCACCCTGACGCAACCCATCGGCTATGTCGAGCTCTTGCGCCTCAACCTGAGCGCAAAGGCATTTCTCACCGACAGTGGGGGACTGCAGGAAGAATGCTGCGTCGTGGGCACACCCTGTGTGACCTTGCGCGACAACACAGAGCGTCCTGTGACTCTCAAAGCACATGGTGGCACGAATGTCCTCTCGACACTCGACACGCTGCCAGAAGACCTTGCAGAGGCTCTAGCCACACCACGCAAACCTTACCGTCCCGAAAACTGGGATGGCCAAACCGCCCCTCGCATGGTACAAACCCTCCTGAACTAAGCATCCAGTCAATGAACTGGGACGCTAAAGGGTATGAGCTGCATTGCTGTATATAATTTCTTCAACAAACCAGCGCGGGTCTTCAAAAAATAAATAGGTTTCCTTGCCGCAAACATCAACGAGGTAGCGCAGACCTCGACCACCTACCTTGAGGGCAGCTGCTTGGCGGCACTCCAGCACACGGCTAATCTCGAAGTGTCTACCGTCATCCCAGATGACCTCGAGGGGATGGACGATACCTTCGCAGTCGGTGCGTGTGATGACCTCAACGTAACTTTTCTGACGGTGATTAGTGCCCTTCATACGGTCCTTTCTGGCAGTACGGCGCGCAAGCTCTTAGCTGCGCAAAAATCCAACAGGGTGAATGGTGTTATCGGCTTTGATGTCTTTTCTGCTCATGCGCGAGCTGTGTAGTTCGCAGCCCCGCATGACTACCTTGTTGCCGTAACGGCGGCGTAGATCGTCGATGCTAAATTCCAGATCCTCATAAGCAATACGGGCGGGTTCAGCCACAAAAAGGTTGGTCTGAGTGGGATCCCACATGCTGATTAAATTGCTGGCACGCACACCCAACGATCGAAAGCTCGTCTCACGACTCAAGTCTTCGTTTTCGCACACGATGTCGTAGGCAGCAGCAGCAATCTCGCCGGTTAAAAAGCTCGGAAGCAGCAGCTGTTTTTGCCGGTGGTAGCTATGCAGATCTGCGTGACGAATGTAGGCAGTGATGGTCTGTGCCTTCAGGCGCGATTCTCGCAGGCGCTGGGCAACTGACTCACTCAGTAAGTAAACGAGCGCCTTTACATCAGCTTCACCGCGCAAGTCATGTGGTGCCGTCATTGAATTCCCAATCGACTTAATGCCGTAGCTGACGTC
Source organism: Coriobacteriia bacterium (assembly GCA_009784345.1). Taxonomy (GTDB): domain Bacteria; phylum Actinomycetota; class Coriobacteriia; order WRKU01; family WQUG01; genus WRBW01. The sequence goes on from WRBW01000046.1 coordinate 7,059, forward strand.
GCGTTTATCTTGATCCATCACGCGCACCAAACTGGCATCCTCGCCACGCGCAAAAACTTGCAGCATTGCGCCAATCTTGCCGAGCTTGCCCCTCATCAGCTTTGCTGACGCACCCGCAACATCACCAATACTAAAGATGCCGGCATCTGCTAACTTGCGTGTCGTCGCAGGGCCTATGTACAGTAGCTCGCTGGCAGGTGCCGCCCACACCAAGTCCTGGTAGTTGTCAGGGGTGATATGGGTAATGCCATCAGGCTTTTTGTAATCAGAGCCAAACTTTGCAAACACTTTGTTCCAGCTGACCCCCACAGAAACCGACATCCCCAGTTCTGACTTGCTGCGCTCGCTGATCTCTTCAGCAATAAAGCGCCCCGCGCGCTGTCCGCCACCAAAAAGCTCGGCACTGCCCGTAACATCAATCCAGCACTCATCAAGTCCGAAAGGCTCCACGCGATCACTGTAGTCATAGTAGATGGCACGCGCTGCCTGTGCTATACGCTGGTAATGACGGTAGTCGGCTCGCACTGACACCAGGCCAGGACACTTTTGCCGCGCCTGCCACAGCGCCTCGCCTGTCTTGATGCCAAAGCCTTTTGCAATCATATTTTTTGCAAGCACAATGCCATGACGCGCCTCTTCGTCGCCACCTACCACAACGGGCTTGTCGCGCAGCTCCGGTCTGCGAAAACATTCAGCCTGAGCGTAGAAACAGTTCAAGTCAACATGCAAAATTATGCGCTGCTGAAAAGAGGGCAGGGCAGGATGATTCACCTTGCATTCATGCTGCGCAGCAGGCTCCGTCAACTGATCTTGCAGCGCCTTATTTTGAAAAAGTGGCCTAGGGTACATATCCTTCTCTCGACAGGTTTCCCCGCACAGCGACGACAGTCAGCCAGAAGTCTGCGGAAACAAACAAGTGTTTATTAAGTACAAGTGTTCGTATCATAAATGCTGACCCAGACATTGTCAAGGCGAACACCCTGATGCACTGCCTGACAGAAGCTCAATATGAACTTACAACGCAGTAGGCTGGTACAATTGCGGACATGAATCAGACCGCTGACAATCATAAAAATCATGAGGCGGAGCACGTCCACACCAGCCCCTCACAGGAATTGCCTACGGTGTGCGCTGCCGCAGCAATCATCGTGCATCAGGGCAGGGTGCTCGCGGCACGCCGCTTTACGGGCAAGCGCTACGACGGCTGGTGGGAATTTCCCGGTGGCAAAATAGAGCCAGGCGAGACCGCAGCAGACTGCTGCGTGCGTGAAATCAAAGAAGAGTTGGGCATTGATGTTGCCATAGATCGCCTCTACGACACGGTCGACTACCCCTATCCGGCATTTCGCCTGCATATGCCCTGCTTTTTGTGTACACCCCTATCACCCGTCGAAGATATTGTCTTAAGTGAACATGATGACTGCCGCTGGCTGAGCCTTGATGATCTCTATGAGGTCAAATGGCTGCCTGCTGCTTTCAAAGTCCTCAAGCAGCTCGAATCAGAACCTTTCTGGCGCTAAAGATAGTTCTACGCTTGCGTTGATGCGTGACCTCGCATATGCCCTCTGCAAGGACTTCCAGAAGTCAATTGTGTTGAAGATTTGTTGAAAACTTGCATGAATCTCCATAACTTGCTACGATATATGAGGTTTTTTTGAAGACACACGTTTTTTATATCGAATGTGAGGTAGAAAGATGAAGTTCAACAAGCTTGGTATTTTTGCGGTCGCACTGGGTCTATGCATGATGATGGCAATGCTGCCCATCAACTCTTTCGTTCCTGCAGCAGTAGCTCCTGTCAAGATTGCAGCAGCAACTGATGCTGGTGCAGATGCTGAAGCAGCTGCAGATACTGCAGGCGCCGATGCAACAGATGCTTATCAG
>WRBW01000047.1 GCA_009784345.1 Coriobacteriia bacterium
GATGAATTCCATTTCCTTTGTGGCGTAAAGAGAATGTTTACAAGTTCAACACATTGTGGCGACAAAATGACAATAACATGAATTTGAAGTGAACACAAGTATTTTGACTCAAATACACAATTACTTTTATGTATTTAGCTTCAGTATGCAAGGTCTCAAAATGAGATCCTTCCCCTCTGTTTAGAGGGGTTTGATGCTGACCTCGCCAGATGAGAGCTCGAGCACTTCCCCACTGTCGGTGCGTACCACCAGCTGACCCAAGGGATTCACATCGAGCGCTACGGCCTCATAGGGCTCTTTCACGCGCGTAACCCTGACGCGCTGACCCAGGATAAACAGCCTTTGGCGGTAGCGCGTAAGCAGGTCAGACTCCGCAGGAGCTTTTTCAGCAAGGATACGATTGGCAATTTCGGCAATGAGCTGATTTCTGCTGACGGGCGGGCTCTCCTGCCCGAAAAGCGAGCCTATGACATTGCGATCCTCAGGTACAAAACCTGCGGTAGGCTCACGAAAGTTGATGCCAATACCCACGACGATGCCTGAAGCCTGCGCGCTCTCGAAACTCATCTGGGCCTCTGTCGCGATTCCGCAGATTTTCGCGCTATCGACATAGATGTCATTGACCCACTTTATCTGTGGCTGTAGGTCACAGACAGCCTCGATGGCCTCGCAGACACAGACGGCGGCATAAGCGGTCACCAGCGTTGGCGTGCTGAAGCTCAGAACCTTTGGATCAATGACGAAGGACACATAGATACCCGTTCCAGCAGGAGATTGAAAGCTGCGCCCATAACGACCTCTACCAGCCGTCTGCTCATTAGCAATCACCATCGTGCCCTGACCAGCACCTTCGAGTATCAGCTCTTTAGCTGTCTTGTTGGTCGACTCGAGCTGATCGCTTACCTGAATGAGGCTTGGGTCAATACCGGCATCCAAATAGGGCAGCATCCCGGCAACAGACAAGACGTCGTCATCTCGCTCCAGCCGGTAGCCTTTATTACGCACCGCACTGATGTGATGACCCTCTTTTTCGAGCTCTTTGACCGCTTTCCACACGGCGCTGCGGCTGATGCCCAGCTGCTGCGCAATCGCGGCACCCGATATGAAGTCCCCTCGGCTGTCCTCAAAGAGGGCTAGTATGTGCTGGCGCGTATTCATCTATTCACCTGCATCCACAAACCTTGCAGGCAGACTGATTTTGACAATGTCTCCAGCCTGAAGCTCTTCCCTCGTGCACGTGTCGAGCATGCTCAAGGGCAGCTTCAGATGTAGGTACTGACGCGTAGTGCCAACAAAAGTTTCGGCAGTCAGGTCGATATCTTCAACAATTATCTCGACCATCGCTCCTGCCAGATTGTCATAGTGTCGGAGTGCGTCCAGATCTGCCAGCTCTTGCAGCGCTTGTGCTCGTTGCCGCACCACTCGGGGGTTCAGGGGCTTCAGGCGTGCTGCTGCGGTACCCTCGCGCGGACTAAAGCGAAAGACGTGGATTTTAGCAAAGTTTAGTTCGCGGACAAGCTCGAGCGTTTGCTCGAAATCATCATCGCCCTCGCTGGGATAGCCTACGATAATGTCAGTGCTAATTGCCGTTTGTGGCGCCGCATCTCTGATGCGTTCTATTAGTTGCTTGAACTCCGCGGCTGAATACTGTCGATTCATATCCCCGAGGACATAGTCTGAACCTGATTGCATAGGGATGTGCAGATGCTCGCACAAAAGGCTTCCTTCAGCCAGGATTTGGATGAGCTCATCGCTGACATGGCGCGGCTCGATGCTCGAGAGTCTGACCCGGTAGATGTCTGTCTCTGACTGAATACGTCGCAGCAATGCTGCAAGGTCGCCGCCACTTTGATCTTGATAGTTTCCCAGATTGATGCCTGTTAAGATAACTTCTTTCGTACCAGTAACAACAAGCATCTCTATGCGCTCAATTACCTGGTCTGCCGGAACTGAAGTGCAGCCGCCCCGCGCAAAAGGAACGATGCAGTAGCTACAAAAGTCCTCGCAACCATCCTGCACTTTAACCGGTACTCTGATGCGCTTTCTAAGCGAGGAGGACGAGGATATGTTTTCATCGTCAAAGGTAACGAGCGGCAGCACCTGTGAGAACTCGGCCATGAAAGCAGGGATTACGTCTCTCGTGGGAAGTGCCGTGATTTTCTCATCCAGCGCCTCGAGCTCGTCTTTCAGCAAGACGGCACTGCAGCCCGTGACTATCACGGCAGCTACCTGTGGAAAGCGCGCTAGCTTGCGAAGCTCTTTGCGGACTTTGCGGTCAGCCTCGCCTGTAACGGTGCAGGTGTTGACGATGACGATGTCTGCATCAAGCGCGCTGTCTACCGACTGCGCGCCCATGGCGGCGAGCTTTTCTGCCAGCTCATCAGATTCGACTTGATTTACCTTACAGCCAAACGTTTTTATGAAGTAGCGCGCCATTATACGAACTTCTTAAGGGCGAGATCCTGAATCAAGTTCAGGATGACGGTGTGGAAAGCGCTTCCTTTGGTGTGGGAAGTTTTAAGGTAGTAGTGGGCCATTATGCCGGCTTGCCTGCGCACTTTTTGAGTAGCGCATCATGGGATACCGCGATGGCGGTGCAGGCTGCTGTATCCACGCGCAGTATGGTGGGACCTAGGCTCACGCTATGAGCACCAATGTCATGAAGTTGCTCGATCTCATCTGCCCTAATGCCGCCTTCAGGACCAATGACGATTACCATGCGGGTGATCTCTGGGGCTTCAGGTAGCAGAGAGTTTTCAATCAGCTCTGACAGGCTGTGATGGACGCCCTCCTCCTCCCAGGGAACAGCGATAAGGTCAGGCAGAAGGTCATTGACCGTCTTGAGAGCCGTGCCAAAACTTTGCAACTTCAAAATCTCTGGCAGGTCATTGCGATGGGCCTGCTGGGCAGAAGCCATCGCAATCTTGCGCAGACGCTCGATTTTCGAGGCTGCCTTTTTGCTATCAGGGCGGCTGACCGAACGCGCAAAGAGCGTCGGGATGATGCGGGTGACCCCAAGCTCCGTTGCCTGGCGGACGACCTTTTCGTTGGTGTCGCCCTTGCAAAAGCCTAGTACGAGGGTCGTCTCGAAGGGCAAGAGGGGCGTTTCTATGGCACTGAGTACGCGCACATGGAGCTCGCGTGTGTCGATGCTTTCTATTTCGCACAGCCAGGGTGCCCAGACATCACGAACGACCAGTTCGATTTGTTCACCGGGTTCGATGCGCAAGACATTGGCGATGTGATGATAGCTGCTGCTGCTTTTATCAAAACACAGGGTCATGTCAGCTACGATGACGCCGCTAAAATCGGTGCATCCCTCATGGCCGCTTTGCTTCGTCGGCTGGTCTATGAAAAAGCGAGGCAATGACATTATTTCGAACCTCTAAAGAAGTCTTTTACCTTGTCGCCAAAATTGTGGACCAGCAGGTCGTCTGCGTCAGAAGTCTCACTGTCACCCAGCTCGGCAGAAAGCTCGCGCAAGAGCTCTTCTGCGCGCTTGCTGGGCTTTGTTGGCACGACAACATCGACATGACAGTAAAGCTTGCCCGTTTCTGACGGCCTCTTGATAAAGGGAAGCCCCGCCCTGTCAACGCTCACGCGGTCACCAGTCTGCACGCCAGCAGGAACCTCGACGACAACTTCGCCCAGAAGGCCTTCAATGCGCTTTGTCGCACCCAGGGTCGCCTCTGCAATAGACAGCGGCAGGCGCACGTTCAGGTGCTGACCCTTTCTGACAAAGCGGTCGTGAGCCTGAACATGGATCGTCACCAGCAAGTCGCCACTGGCGGCACCGCGAATACCGGCCTCGCCCATCCGAGCGACGCGAATCTTTTGCCCGTCAGCAATGCCCGCAGGGATTTCAACGTCGATGGTCTGTCGGTCGATAACTCGGCCCGAGCCCTGGCATTCATCGCAGGGATTCTGAACGACTTGACCGGTGCCACCGCAGTCAGGACAGGGCTGCTGCGTACGCATGGTGCCAAAAATTGTCTGCTGGTGTGCAACGACTTGACCGGCGCCATCGCAGGTCGGGCAGGTAGTCGGTGCTGCCTTATCGGCAGACCCGGTTGCATCGCACTGGTCACAGGGTGCCAGACGATCTATCGTTATTTGGCGCGTCACACCACGGGCAGCATCTTCAAGCGAGATAGCGATGCCAATGGCCATGTCACGTCCCTCGGGGCGTGCTTGCTGGCGTCCGCGACCACCTGCAACACCGCCAAAAAAGGATGAAAACAAATCACCCAGGTCGACCGCACCGCCAAAGATGTCGCCGAAATCTGAACTGTAGGCACCACCGCCGGCGCCAGGGGCTGTGCCAAAACGATCGTAGTGCGAGCGCTTCGAGGGGTCAGACAAAATGTCATAGGCCTCATTGAGCTCCTTAAAGCGGTCCTCTGCATCAGAGGCATCGTTTACGTCAGGATGCAGGGTGCGAGCCTTACGTCTAAAGGCACGCTTAATGGTTTCCCCGTCCGCATCACGCGTGACTTCAAGCAATTCATAGTAATCAATTTGTACAGATGACACGTTATCTCCGTCTAGATTCGCGGTTTATTCCAAAATATCGTTCAGGGTATGAGCAGCTGTCGAAACAGCCGCGATAGTTTCTTGATAATTCAGCCGAGTAGGTCCAATCACGGCAACAACACCGCCCTTGTAGCGGCTCGTAACCAGACTTAGTTCCGACAGGCCAAACTGGCAGTGCTCATCACCTATCGATACTACAACCCGGTTCTCTTGTGAACTTGCTTCGAGCACATGGTCGAGCTTGCGCTCGTCTTCGAGCATGCCCACCAATCGCTTGAAGCATTCCTGACCGTGCAGCTTTACAAACTCGGGCTGCGTCAAGAGGTTTGCGAGACCATTGTAGTAGAGCTGGCTGGTTGCAGGTCGGGCTCCTATACGTGGCGACAACTTTGATGCCGTCACATTAATCAGTGCGAGATTTCCCGTAGCCTGCGCCAGATGCATGACGACCGCCCGAAAGAGCTCTGCTAAGAGCAGTGAGCTTCCTGCAGCTGAAGACCTGCGCAGTGCCAGATGCAGCTCTTGATGGGGGTAACTGGGATCTGCAACTGACAGGCTGGGTCTAGAAAGGATGTCATCAACAACGCGGCGATAACCCGCATGCGTTGGCAGCCTACCGGCACTGGTGTGAGGTGAATAGAGCAGCGACTGGTTTTCGAGGGCACCCAGTTCATTTCTGATAGTAGCAGGTGAAACATTCGCCACATAGCGCTGGGCTAAGATGCTAGACCCCACCGGTGCAAAGGTTGCTACGTGATGATCGACCACGGCACGCAGCACTATTCGTCTTCTTTCAGTAAGCATAATTACTGCCTCAGGCAGGCCAGTCTAGAAGATGTCAGCTATTGGTATTGCACGACCGAGTGAATAGGTACGCCACAGGCCTCAAGCTGGTCGCGCCCGTGCAAGAAATCGAGCTCGATAAAGAAGCTGTAGCCCACGAGGGTCGCACCAAGCTTTTCAATAAGGTGTGATTTCGCTGCAGCAGTGCCACCGGTTGCCAATACATCATCAACAATTAAGATGCGGTCATCAGCGGTAACGTCGTCCCGGTGGACCTCAATTATTGCCTTGCCATATTCCAGGCTGTACTCTTCACCCACGGTGGTGTAAGGCAACTTTCCTGCCTTGCGTGCAGGAATAAAGCCCGCACCCAGGCTGTATGCCATCGTCGTACCAAAAAAGAATCCGCGCGCTTCTGCCCCAAAAATCTTTGTGACGCCAGCATCTTTGAAAGGCTCACACATTTCGTCGATGGCCTGCTTGAAGGCTTCTGCGTCAGCCAAAACCGGTGTGATGTCTTTGAAAGATACGCCGGGGCTGGGCCAATCTGGGATGGTGCGGATTATGCTTTGGTAGTCCATGTGATTCTCCTTTGAATAGCAGCACTCTTGCAAGCAACAGCACCTGTCAGGCACTAGAGCAAGTCTTCTAGTTTATTGCGCAATTCTCTTTGAAGCAAGCAGCGCCTCAAGAGCTCTGATTGACGGGCTATGTCAGCTGCTGCCGCAGCTAGCATCTCTTTCGAGCGCGGCGTCTTGTGTCTAAAGGTGGGACGCAGCAAAAGCTCATACATGTCAGCCTCTTTGTCGGCAAAGGTGGCATACATACGTAGGTGCCGCGGCTCGATACCCATAGAGCGCAAGGCCCATGCCGCACGCACACAGGCCGCATCTGCAGCTGAAAGACGTGTGTGAGTCAAAGATCCTGAGCCAGCAGCTGGTGACAGGATGCCATAGCGCTTCAGTTCCACAAAGAAGTTTTCAGGTATCTTTTCATCGCGCATCATATCTGAAACAGCAACAATGGGTGTCTCATCTTGCGCGATGTCGTAACGCTGCGGATCTAAGACGCTGTCAGGGTCACCATCAGGACCGACCGCACCTGGCACGCTTGCCTTTTGACCCACGGCATAACCCGCAGAATGGTCTGTAGTCTTGCGCGTGTTTTCTTCCTTAGTTACCGTATCGGACTGCAGAATTTCTGCGATATCAGATGGAATCAAGCCGCGATCGTACTCTTCGAGCATGGCCTTGATGAAGGCAAGGCGAATGCCCTTGTCGCGCTGCAGACGCAAAATCAACTCAATGCGCTTGAAGTCATCACGCGAATACATGCGATAGCCCCCAGCAGAGCGCTGCGGGGTTACCAGACCTTCGTCCTCTAGGTGGCGGAGTTTCGAAACCGACAAATCATCAAAGTCCCTTTGGAGCTTTTGGACTACCTCGCCTATGGTGTAGTAGTCATAATAATTCATGCTGTAGGCACCTGATGTCTATCCATAGCTAAGAGCCATTACCTACTTGCTGCCCCAGCAAAACATCAGCTGGAAGGTGCCGATCTGGATAATGTCTCCGGCTTTGAGCAGGGCATCATCAACAATGTTGCCGTTCAGATAAGTGCCGTTGAGCGAGCCCATGTCGCGCACATGCACGCTGGCCCCTTCGCGGACAATCATGGCGTGCTCGCGCGAGACCGTAATGTCACCCAAAAACAATTGCGCCTTGGGGTCACGGCCAATCACGATGCGGTCGCCTTCCAAAAAGAAGCGCTCACCGACTTGCGGCCCCTTTACGACTTCCAAAAAAATGTCATCTGCAGGAGAATGCACGACGCGCGCCGCAATATCAGGGCTGCCGACAGGCACAAAAGAGGTCGTGGACTGATCTGCCGTGTCAAGACAGGCCTGACACAGACGCCCCGTTCCCTCAAATTCTCTACCGCAGTTTTGACATTCTGTCATTATTTTTCAGCACCTTTGAGGTCTTCGGCTTCGAGGCGCAGACGGACCGCATGGATTTCTGCCTCGAAGGCTTCCAGCAGTTCTTCATCTTGCTTGATGGCATAGCGGCGCTCTTCGACAATGCGGTTACGCACAAAGGGGTCTTCCATGACATCGAACAGATCACGGCCGTTTTCAGTCATTTCGCGCACGATGTACTCGATGGCACGCGTTTCTGGTACGCTCAAGAAAAGGTTTGACTTCTTATTCTTGCTTCTTTTACCGAATCTAAACATTCTCTTTTTTCCTCCATCTGAGTTCTGGCTTGCGCACGGCTGCCGCCTCATCAAGTCGTCTCACCGGAGTCGTATAGGGCGCACCCTGCAGTAACTCTGGCTTTTCTTCGATCTCTTTTGCTATGGCAATCATAGCATCCGCAAAGGCATCGAGATCCTTCAAGGGTTCGGTTTCTGTCGGCTCAATCATCATGGCTTCTTCCACAAGCAGCGGGAAGTAGATGGTTGGCGGATGGAAACCATAGTCTAGCAAGCGCTTTGCTACGTCAAGAGTACGCACCCCATGAGCCTCTTTGAAAGGGGCTCCTGTCAATACGAACTCATGCATGCAGACGTCTTCAAAGGCTAACTTGAAGTGGTCTTGCAAAACGACTCTTAAATAGTTTGCCGAAAGTACTGCCTGATGCGCAACACTTCGCAGGCCTTCTCCACCTAATGAGCGGATATAGGTCCAGGCGCGCGCCATAACACTGACGTTACCGTAGAAACTACGTACGCGACCAATCGACTTTTCCGGCATGACCAGAGTGTATAAGTCATGACCCTCATCGGGTTTTTCAGAATCCACCAGGCGCGCCACCAAGGGACCCGGCAAATAGGCCGCAAGCTCCTCATTAACACATATAGGACCAGCACCAGGACCTCCACCGCCATGCGGGGTCGAAAAAGTCTTATGCAGGTTAATGTGCAGGGCATCAAAACCCATGTCGCCGGGGCGCGTCACACCCAAAATAGCATTCAGGTTTGCCCCATCGCAGTAGGTAAAAGCACCCACGGCATGACAGGCCTCATTGATTTCAATAATCTGACCCTCAAAGAGCCCCAGAGTATTAGGATTTGTTAGCATGAAGGCAGCAACATCTTCATCAAGAAGCTTGCGGAGTGCGTCCATGTCCACCAGACCCTCGGGGCTTGATGGCACGGTCACGGTATCGTAGCCCGCCATGGCAACTGATGCTGGGTTGGTGCCATGTGCCGTATCAGGGATGATGACCTTTGTGCGAGCGGTCTTGCCCTCAGTTCTGTCCAGGTGTGCTGCTCTAAAGGCCATTAACGCTGCATATTCACCGTGAGCACCAGCTGATGGCTGCAGTGATGTGGCGGCAAAGCCGGCAATTTCTGCCAGGTCTTCTTGCAGCTCATACATCATCTTGAGCACGCCCTGCGTGCTGTACTCGGGCTGATAGGGATGCAGGTTTGCAAAGCCAGGCAGGCGTGCTGCGTCTTCATTCAGGCGCGGATTGTACTTCATGGTGCATGAACCCAGCGGGTACATGCCGCCATCAACGCCAAAGTTCATCGATGCAAGATGCGTGTAATGACGCATAA
>WRBW01000048.1 GCA_009784345.1 Coriobacteriia bacterium
TCCACCATTGCGTCGAATCTGCTACTCTTCATACGTGACCTCCTAGATCTTTTTCGAGATTGTTCTAGGAGGTCATTTTAACTGTCGGGGTGACCTCGACCCCAAAGAAGTGAACACGCTAAAATGCATGCTTCATCTTGACTTTATCCAAGTTGTTGCTTTCCACTTTTATTCGTGCACAATACAATACTCTGCCTACTCGAGAATTGAGCAAAGGCTCAATTTGTGCTTTGATTGATTTGGGTCAATGAGCTGCAGGGTTATTCACGAAAGTAGACGGCATGCTTGCGCTTGTCGCCGAAAGACCCCTCGTTAAAAATCGTAAGTGGCTCTCTGCTTCTGCACTCGAGAAGTGTTGTTGGCCGATTGTTCCTTGTGCGTCATTGCGCGCCCCGACGCGCAATCTAATCGTTAGCAATGTGTCGCTTGCGACTGTCGCGGTGCCAGCCACCGAAGTGCGCTAAACAGCACTTTGTCTACAATTGGATTGCGGCTCGGGGGCCGCAATGACGGAGTTGTAAGAAATTTTCTGGACAAACCCGCAGGTCAGAGCTTGTCTCGTTTTGATTCATCCTCTGTGACGGAGTTGGAGCAGCCTGCCCGTTGCGAAGCAACGGATACTGGTCCTGTGCCGTAGGCACAGGTGCATGGGTTTTACGGGGCGCGTAAGTGAGGCTGGTGTGGACCCACTCCGCCTGTTTTAAGTCGTGATGCGGACGTGGTCGCCGGTGATTTCCTTGATGGTTGCGCTGGGGTGGATGACCAGCTTGCCGCTGCAGTCCAGTTTGTCGATGACGCAGTCTTCGCCAATCGTGATGTCGTGGCCGTTGACGACTTTAGCCGTTACACCGGTAAGCTCGATGGTTGTTGCCTCGATGACATCAACTTTTGACCATTTGTTGGCAAACCATTTCATGAGGATGCTCGTCTGTGATTTGATAACAACCTTTTCGCCGACGATTTCAGCGGCATTAATAAAGCCTTCGGCATCGATGAAATCAGCGTTGATCTCGCCGCTACCCAGACAGGTGATGGCGCCGCGGCAGTGTATCTCGCTTGCTTCAAGCTTCGAGCTGGTAGCCTTGCGACCAATGTTGACATAGCCATCGACCTCGACGACATCGGCACGCATGTTGCCCTTGATGTTGGCAACGCCGTCGCAGTCAAATTTCCCGGTTTCGACATTGGCGTCCACATTCAGGATGCCATCAACGTCTATTTCCTGAGCAATCAAGTTACCACTACAGTTGCAGATGCCGTCTATCGTCAGGTGCTCATAAGTACCGCCTGCAATACTGAGGATTCCATCAAAGTCTGTTCTTTGCATGTCGTGTCTCCCTTAACTAATGAGTCGTTTAATGAATCGTTTTCGGTCCGGTAGTGTCAGCAATCTGAACTACCTGACGGTCACATTCACGTACTTGGTATTGTCTGTGTCTGCAGCAGTGCCAGCACCCGCGCCTTCGCCTGCGTCACTTTCCGGGCCATCGAATTTGCCCACCTTGAGTTTAGCAACGAGGTCTGCCAGCAGTGCGCTACGAACGATGAACAGCCCGCGATCAAACAGGGGCATAGCTCCCTCGCGTGCCAGAACAACATGCAGGGTACCTGCGGCATCAATTACAATGACCAGGCTATTTGCCGAGCGGTTCTCTTCAAGCAGCGGCAAGCTGCGTGAAATCAGGCCATCAAGCTCGGCATCCTTCAGACCTCTGTCAGCAGCGACCTCAACCAGCATTACCAGTAGTGCCAGCTCACCACGCTTGAAATCACTCTTCTGGGAGAGTGCGTCCACGCGCTCAAAGAGCCCGCTGGGTAGTATGCCCAGGCTTTCTACCCGAGCTCGCGTCAACAGCGTCGAATGCTCGCTTGATAGGATCTTGCGAATCTCTTCGAGGCTGTGGTCTTCTTTCAGCTCGATGATTGCCTCGACGCGGTCCAGTATCTGCTCGCGGGGAAAGTAGGTTTCCTGCCCCGTTACGGCTGAGCGCTTGATGAACCACTCTTCGGGGATGAGGCGTTCTCGCTTCCAGCGGTAGAGCTGGCCATAGGAAATCCCCGTTCTGGATAGGAGCTCCTTTTTCGATATTTCAGTCACGATTCACGTCCTTTTCTCAAGATAATCGTGCATAACAATGTTTCGCTACTTAGACAGTGTAACAATGTTTTGTTGCACTGTCAAATGCAAGATCAAGGTCAAGTACGAGACCCCGGCTCGGAGGCCGGGGTGACAAGACTGGCGACAGGGCACATGGGTGACGAAAGGAGGGCTATGTTACTACCGACTGAAGTCACTCATGTGCACGGTCGCACAGTGCGCGCTACCACGATACAATAGCGTCATGTTATATCTACTCACCTTTCTCGAAGGCATCCTCACCTTCATATCCCCCTGCCTGCTGCCCCTGCTGCCGGTCTTTGTCAGCTATTTCGCCGGCGCAAGTATCGGTGACGACCAGCTAGACCCGCGCAAGCACCGCCTGAAGGTACTCGCAAGCGCGCTTGCCTTCATGGCAGGCTTTACGCTGATATTTGTCATCCTGGGAGTCTTTGCCGGCAGCCTTGGCGCCTACATTACGCAGCACCAAACAGCAGTCAACATCATCGCTGGCTCCATCGTGGTCCTGTTTGGCCTAGGCTACATGGGCCTGTTCAAAATACCCGCCCTGAACTTCAACACCAGCTTTGGGCCGCGCCGTGACGGCGTCAGGTCATTTCTTTTTGGCATCGTCTTTTCGGTCGGCTGGACTCCCTGCATCAGCGCCTTTTTGGGATCCGCCCTACTGCTCGCAGCCGCCAGTGGTACCTGGTACCTGGGCGCACTCCTCCTGCTGTTTTACTCGCTCGGCCTAGGCATCCCGCTGGTCATCTGCGCACTCTTCATTGACTCGTTGAAAAACGCCTTCGACTTTATTAAACAGAATTACCGTATAATTACCCTTGTATCAGGCGCGATTCTGGTTGGCATGGGACTTCTGATCATGAGCGGCCAGGCTTTTATTTTGACCGGCTATTTGACGAACTTTTAGCAGAGGAGTTTGACCATGACTGACAGCGATCAACTACGCACTGACGCGGTGGATACCGTAGACGCTTCTGTCGATACGGACAAGGACATCAAGCATGTGTCGCTGAAAGAAAAAGCGGCAGAATCGAAGGCGCGCGCGAAGAAGAAAAACCTCACCATTGCTGCAATTTTGGGCGTCGTGCTGGTCGTCGTTATTGCTGGCGCGCTGTTCTTACAGTCAAATGCTGGCAGTGGCTATTCGGCACTTGACTTGCTGCCGGGTAGTGCCAGTTCAAGCATTCAGGGCCAAGAGGCTCCTGACTTTAGCTTCTTGGGCGAGCAAGGTCATGTCGAGATGCTCAGTGACTACCGCGGTACGCCGGTTGTTTTGAACTTCTGGGCCAGCTGGTGTCCCCCCTGCCGCGCAGAAATGCCCCATTTTCAAGAGGCCTTTGACCTGCATGGTAATGATGTGAAATTCATTATGCTCAATATTGATGAATCTATTGAGGTCGCCCGCGCCTTTGCCGATGAACTTGAGCTGACCTTCCCGCTGTACTTTGATGAGAGCAGCGAAGGTGCGCTGGCCTATAAGATCACGGGTGTGCCAGAGACCTTTTTCATCGACGCCAATGGTGTTGTGACGCAGCGCTTCCTCGGGGCGATTGATACGAAGACTATTACTACATCAATCGAAGCCATGCTCCCCTAAGCGCACATCAGAGCCCCAGACTCTGCGTCAGATTGAATAACCTGAGAAAACACGTAGCTTCAGTACGCTTTTTTCTCAGAACATTCAATCTTCCTTGATTCTGAAGCTCTGATGCACTCTGAAAGAGCGTTACATTTTTTTGGGGGCAGTGATCCCTATGAGTCCCAAAGTATTAGCCAAAGTATGGCGCACGGCGTCCACCAGGGCAAGGCGCGCACTACTCAGGGCTTCATCATCACTGATAACCTGACACTGCTGGTAGAACTGGTGATACAGGGCTGCCAGCTCTTCGGCATAGTGTGTCAATCTAAAGGGTGCACGGTCACGGGCGGCGCGCTCGACTACTTCATTGAACTCTGAGAGCTTACGCATGAGCGCCAGTTCAGCATCGTGGGTCAGCAGCGTCAAGTCGCTGTTTTCAGCAATAACCGCAGCAGCGAGAGCATCAATATCTGCATCGTCTTGCCCTCTGGCATCTGCTGCTTTGCGCAATATGCTACAAATACGCGCGTGGGCATACTGCACATAAAAGACGGGATTATTAGAAGACTGGTCTTTTGCCTGGTCAATGTCAAAGTTAAGGGTCTGATCGCTTGAAGTCCGCACCAAGTGGTAGCGGGCAGCGTCCACGCCGACCTCATCAATCAGTTCCTCAAAAGTAACCATCTCTCCGGTACGCTTTGACATACGCACGAGCTTGCCATCGCGATACAAGTTAACCAGCTGCCCTAGCAATACTTCAAGCTGTCCCGGATAGCCCAGGGCCGCAACAGCCGATTCCATGCGCTTAATGTAGCCATGATGGTCAGCACCCCAGAGGTTAATGACCTTGTCAAAGCCACGCTTGTACTTGTTCTCATGATAGGCAATGTCTGCGGCAAAATAGGTCGCAGAGCCATCGCTCTTCATCAGCACGCGGTTCTTATCGTCACCAAACTCTTCAGACTTGAACCACAGTGCGCCTTCTTCATCATAGATGTAGCCTTTTTCTGCCAGACCGTCGATACTGCGCTGGATTTCTGTCTTGCCCTCGTCATCGGGTACATGCATGCTATGCTCAGAAAACCACTGGTCAAAGCGCACACCAAAGCGTTCCAGCACGGCCTTTACATGATTCAGTACCTGATCATAGGAGCGCTGTCTAAAGTAGGCACGACGCTCATCAGCGTCTACATCGACCCACTTGCGACCCTCAGCATCCAAAATCTGCTGGGCAATATCGATAATGTATGTGCCGCGATAGCCAATCAGGCTGTCATCAAATTCAGCTCCGCACAGCTCTAGGTAACGTTCAGCCACTGAATCTGCAAAGAGATTCATCTGATTACCCTCGTCATTGAGGTAAAACTCACGTTGAATGCGGTAACCAGCATGCTCCATCACCAGGCACAGGGCGTCACCAAGGGCTGCCCAGCGACCATGTCCCACATGCATCGGACCGACCGGATTGGCAGATACGAATTCGACCTGGACGTACTCCCCCTTTGGCTCGCCCTTACCAAAGTCACCTTTCAGGCCGCGCGCGCTCTCGATAATGCGCGCAAGGGCAGCCACCGAAAGGCGCAGGTTGATAAAGCCCGGGCCTGCGACCTCGACCGCTTCGATGTCGGGATGGTCAGAGAGGTGCGAAACAATCACGTCAGCAATCGCACGGGGGTTCATGCCCGCCTCTTTGGCACTGCGCAGGGCAACGGCGCTCGCCCAGTCGCCGTGACTTGCGTCACGTGGACGCTCTAGCTCGACGGCAGGAACGGTTTCCAGCGGCAGCTCTCCCGCTTCTATCGCTGCTGCTAAGGCCTCTTCAACTATTGTGCTAACCAGTGCTTTCACGGTGACACCTTTCTACGGTTTTCTACCGTTTTCTACAGGGCTCATACGCCTATCGTTTTTCTATCGTTTGTCTATCGTTGTTTCAGTCATTGCAGCAGTCGCTCTGGTACTACCGGGCAAAAAATACGGCTAGGCTCGCTTCAGCAGATTGCGCACTAGCAGCACAATGCCCGCGCTCATCATCATAAGCGAAAAGCCGATGGTAATAAAAGTAAATCTAATTATAAACTCATCTGCGTTCATGACGGGGCTTGGCGGATGCAAACTATTAGGTGCCTGCATGGCAAGACCCGCCAGCACCAGCGTAAGCACACCGTACAGACCATCAAAAAGAGCCAGCGTGCGCCACTTTTCAAAAATCAGCGGCAGTATCAGGATGATAATACCCATCAGTGACACAAAAAGCTGCATCTGAACGCGCGGCTCTTGCAGAAAGTACAGAATCGCCGGCTTGCTTGAAGCCTCAAAGTTCCAGGTCAGGCTGCTGGCAAAAAGCCCCAGCATGAAATTAAAAATCCACAGGGCCACGGCAGAGTAACGCATCGCACGCAGCCAGGGGTAGAGGCGTGCGCGCCTTGCGAAAAAGGTCACTAGACCGGTGACGGCCATCGCTGCAAAAAGGATGAAGTTTGCCCAGGTCAGCGCACCGTGAAAGACGGGGAGTCTGACCAGCGTCCCCAGCCCCACAACGGGTGGAAACTTCATCGTAAGCGCAAGACCTGCAGATAGTCCCAGCACGATTATGATGATGGGGAAGATCCAGAGCTTTTTGCTTTTTGATTGACGTGCACATTCAGGCGATCCGTGGTGTGCCGTTTCCTGCATTATCTGGGTGCTCCTTCTCTGGGTTGCCAGTCGAGGCGGCGTGCTGCCACCATGTCTGATCTGCTTGCTAGGGAACGTAAGCTTACCACTTCCCCGCTGCGTGGTGCGTGAATAAAGTATCCGCCTCCCACATACATGCCAACGTGATGTATCGGCGTTCCAAAAAAGACCAGGTCGCCCGGTTGCAGGGCACCAACAACGCGGCTTCCCTGAAGCACCTGCGAGCCCGAGTGATGGGGCAAGTTGATGCCGTGCTGGGCAAAGATGAAGCGCATCAGACCTGAACAATCAAAACCGCGACGCGATGCCCCGCCCCATAGATAGGGCACGCCACGCAGCGTCATGGCTGTTTCGACCGGTGAACCTGGCTCGATGACGATGTCACGGTTATTGCCGTCCTGAATAGAGAAAGCCAGTTCTTGTTCTGCGAGCATGCGCTGCAGTTGCTCTGCCTCAAAGAGCCGCAACATGGCGAAGTTTTGGTCACGCAGCTCTTGCTTGCGGTCTTCGTTGCGGGCAGTTACTTCTATCATGCGGGCGCGCATCTCGAACTCGAGACTAGCTGCTTCACTTTCGTCCAGTGACAGTTGCTGAATACTGTTTTCAAGGGCAGCGCGTTGAAGTCTAATACGTGCCATGAGGTCAGTGTCTGCTTCTACCATCTTATTGGCGATGTTGATTCTTTCAAGCAAATCAGACAATGATTCTGCCTCGAACAAAAGACCCAGCAAGACATCGTTGCTGCCGCGATATATCTCTACGGCGCGCTCTCCTAAGCGTTGTGCCTGTAGGTCAAAGGCTTCTACCAAAATGGCGACATCTTGTTCCGAGATCTCAATATTGGTTGCTATGGCTTCAAGACGCGTTCGCGCAGCGTTGTATTCTTCGACCGCTATTTCTGTTTCGCGATCTATGGCATCGAGCTGAGCGTAGAAGCTTTCGAGCTCTGCCCTCTGTGCGGGGGTTGCACGGGCCAAAAGCTCGCGTGCTTCTTCTGAATCTGCTTCTGAATCGCCGGTGCCAAAGGGACGCTCTACTTCAGGGGCAAGATCGGTAGTTATGGAACCCGTTCCGGGCAAGCTTGCAGCAGGGGCAGGACCGTCTTCTGGAACTGCGAAAAGGGGGCTTGCGCTGCCAAAGCTCATGACAGCGACAAGAATAAAACACAGCACAGCACGCCTGTGGTGCAGGCGTGCTGTGTGAAAGCCGCTGTGTTTGTAGCTCTTTTTCATGCCCTCCATTATAACGAGGGGGCGCGAAAATTACGACATACGCACTAGGCTGGCGAATCGCTCGGCGCAGCACGCGCCTTGCGCGTCTTAGTATCGTGTGTCAGACCAGCTATTGCTGTCAGGATGGCGAGCGAGGCTATAACCATGAGGAGCAATACCATCGAGCTGACCAGCTGGTCGCCCGTGTCAGGTCCCGTTGTGGGCTGCCCCGGTGTCAGGTGTCCCCCACCGCCACCATTGCCGCCACCGCCACCACCGTTGTCGCCTCCATTGCCCGGCCCACCAGGTATGGGCGTGTAGACGTTGTCGATGGTAATCAGAATTTCTGCTGTTTGGTCAACAAAGAGCAGGTTCAGATGCAGAGGCATGTCAGTAGGCGTTGGTGTGGGTGTTGTATCCAAGCTAGAGCTGACATAGGTCGTCATGGTGTAGCCTGGCACCTGAAAGCCCGTTTCACGAATCCACGTTGAGCCTGGATTCACATTAGAAACAACAATACCGAAGGGGTTTAAGGCGGCATATATCGGGAAGAAATAGTCCCTAAAGTAAGGTGTCTCAATTTCTATCTGGAAATCACGTAGGTAGGTCATGATTTGAGCGTTAGTAAGGCCGGTAAAGGTTTTGAGGACGCGTAAACTGCCTGGTTGTGGCATAGCAAGCTCATTATTTATCTGAATGAAGTCAGAGACCAAGTTCAGCTGACCGGGCGCTGCTAGGGGTGCCACGATGGCCGAAAGATTGGCGAGTTCGAGTGTCGTGAACTTCTGACTAATGGTAAAGAAGGTGTAGAAATTCGACGTCGTGTAATCTGTCGGCGCTGCTGCCTCTACCAGCAGGTACAA
>WRBW01000049.1 GCA_009784345.1 Coriobacteriia bacterium
CACTCATTTTGCAGCGTGCCCAGGAAGTTCACCATCTGCCCGACGACCGAAGATAGATGCTTAGGCGGACCTGCCTCGATTTTGCCCGGAACGCCGTTTAAACCTTCGTTCAACAGCGTGCGCAAAGACCAGCCAGCGCAGTAGCCTGACAGCATATCGAGGTCATGGATGTGGAGATCAGCATTGCGATGTGCCTCGCCAACCGCCTGGGGATAGACATGTGACAGCCAGTAGTTGGCAACTACCTTGCCTGACACGTTCAAGATAAGCCCGCCCAACGAATAGCCTTGGTTCGCATTGGCCTGAACGCGCCAGTCCAAGCGGTCTAGGTACTCGTTCATCGAAGTCTCGACATTGACTAGGGTCTGTAGATCACTACGCGCCTTGCGGCGCTTTTCGCGGTAAACAATGTAGGCACGAGCTGTCTCGAGATAACCGCCGTTTATCAGCGCACTTTCGACATAGTCCTGTATCGTTTCCACCGCGGGATATTTGTCAGCAAAGGTTTGCTGCAACTCTAGCAAGACCTCGTTGCGAATGCTCTCTGCACGCTCTGGGCTAAACTCACCCGTCGCCTTACCTGCTTGCTCGACCGCGACAAATATCTTCTTTGCCTGAAAGGGAACCTTTTCGCCATCCCGCTTGATGACACCTGCAATGCGCTTCATAAACCCCTCTTCTCTGGAGTGCTTCGAAGGCTGCAGAGCGCAAGATGTGCGCGAAGAAGCGTAATCGTGGACACCCCGTCCATCCTCATTATGCGTACCAAAGATGTAGCAGGTCTACTGGCTCGCGGATCGCCGCAGTCGCCGAGCCTTCCCAACACATCTTCCAAAGCGTGCGTCAGTGGCATGTTCGGCGGTGCTATCCGCTTACAGTTGCGGGGGCAGCATCAGACTTGAACTGATTTCCCTCTTAGCGCAATATCTAGTAGATAGTGCGAACTACAACACTAGATATAGTATGCGCTCGCACACCCCGCTGTCAATGAAAAGCAAGAATAAAAACGGTGAACAGTATGTATTACTTGTTACTATTGAAGCCATGAGAAAGCTCAGCGGCAGCCACGGCGATGGCATCATCTACAATTCCGAGGTCGAAGCAGGCGCGGTCAAACAGGTCATCGACTTGCTGAACACGCCCCTGGCTGATGGTGCGAACCTGCGCGTCATGCCCGACGTTCACGCGGGCGCCGGCAGCGTCATCGGCACGACGATGCACATCACCAACAAAGTCTGCCCGAACCTCGTGGGCGTCGACATTGGCTGTGGAGTCATGGCTGTGCCCTTGGGTCGCGACAAATTGGAGGAGTCTGACCTTGTCAGGCTAGACCGCTTCATCCGCAAGAACATCCCTTCAGGCTTTGCGAAACGCAGCATTCAAAAAACCAGTGCACTAGCTGACACAACGGCTCTTGCTGACTTGCGCTGGGACGCCCCCAGCAAGTATCGCGTCGACGATGCCCTGCAATCAGTGGGCACCTTAGGTGGCGGCAATCACTTCATCGAAATAGGAACAGCCAGCGACGGCGAAAACTGGATGACCATCCACAGCGGCAGTAGAAATGTTGGCTTACAGGTCGCGACGCATTACCAGCGGGTAGCTGAAGCGACCTGTCGCGAACCTGTTCCTGCCGCGCTGAAGTATCTGACGGGTGACTATCTTGAGGACTACCTGCATGACATGAACATCATGCAGCAGTATGCGACCATCAATCGCATCGCCATGTTCGCAGATATCCTGGACTTTCTGGGGCTTGACCTCGATGATGATGAGCTTGCCACACGCAGCATTATCACGGTACACAACTACATTGATGAAGATCGCATCTTGCGCAAGGGGGCTGTGCGCGCTCGCACAGGCGAGCTCTTCTTGCTGCCGCTCAATATGGCAGATGGTCTGCTGCTGTGTCGCGGGAAGGGAAATGCGGACTGGAACCAATCTGCGCCTCACGGGGCTGGACGTACTCTCTCGAGGTCTGCGGCTTTCAAGACATTAGACATGGGGGATTTCGAACGTCGCATGCAGGGCGTCTATTCAAGCAGCGTGAGCAGCGACACCCTAGACGAAAGTCCCATGGCCTATAAGGACGGGTTGCATATCGCGCAGCTGATGACGCCGACGGCAGAGAAGCTTGATTCCTGGCGACCCATCTATAGCTTCAAAGCCCGCGGCAGCAAGTTCAAAAGCAGAAACAGATCATCTAGATAGTGAAATCCTCTTCTTATTTCAACTTGTAAAGCAAAATTGAAATAAATGATTATTCTTAGGTGCTTTATTTCAACTTCAAAGCCCGTGGTTCTAAAGTGGGTAGGCCAGGCATGAGGCGCAGATCTTAGCGGTCCTCTTTAGGTCCTGAGAGTAGATAGCGATAGACCAGATAGGCCAGCACTGCGCCAATTATCTGCATGACAATAAAGATAAGCCCGTCTTTAGGCATGATGCCTGCGGCAGAATTGGTAAACATGCGCGCGATAGTCACTTGGGGGTTGCCAAACATGGTCGATGAGGTGGCAAGGATTTGCCCACCGACCAAGAGACCTACGACGAGTGGCAGCAAAGGGGACTGTGCCTTCATGAAGGTCAGGATGGCAAGTAGTAGGATGAAGGTCCCAAAGATTTCGCCAAAGTAGGCATACTCGTTTTGCGGAATGTTGGACACAGAAAAGATGCGCCCAACGTCATTGAGGAACATGAGCGATGACAGGGCCGTACCCGTCAGGCCTCCAGCGATTTGCACCACGATGTAAGAGAGAGCCTCACGCGTCGACATTTTGCCGTCAAGGCGCATCGATAAAGTTACAACAGGGTTGAAGTGCGCCCCAGAGATTGGTGTGAACATCATAATGAGCGCGCACAGCACAAAAGCAACCGCGAGAGCGTTCGCGATTACGCTCATACCTTTGTCAGCTTGAAAGACGGCATTAAAAAGTATCGTCGAGGATACCGCCGCCATGACCAGAATCATCGACCCCAGATACTCAGCAACGAGCTTTCTTTTCAAATCCGCTGTGTTCATGCTTCCCATTATGGAGGAATTGTGAAAAAACCACAATTGCAGCGTAGCGAAGGCAACGCAAACGTAATGAGCAAAACGACGCTTGCGTCAGTTTTGAGAATGAAGTGCAGTGAGACCGCAGGTCCACCAGTAACCTGAATTATTGATTTGTTTGAGGAAGGAAATGGAGCCAGCGACCGGATTTGAACGCAAGTGTAGTGAGTAAAGCTGTGCTTGCACAAGCTTTATGAACGGAGCTCAGCGATGGCGAGCATAGCGAAGCCAACCGGTAGCCCGAATTGTTGATTTGTTTGAGGAAAGAAATGGAGCCAGCGACCGGATTTGAACCGGTAACCTATTGATTACAAATCAATTGCGCTGCCGTTGCGCCACGCTGGCTCACCAGATGCTCTACAATTAGAGCGTCAAGTAGTATAGCTGAATTTTTATCCACTATGCAAGACATCCGAAAGGGTATTTCAATGACTTTGCCGCAGTCAAAAATACAGTCCTACTTTCACACCCGCCTGATTCCTTTCATGGTCGCGCTGGTCATCGCCGCCGCACAAGCCCTTATCGCGAACGCCGTGGGCATCATCACGGGGATATTTGTCTGGGTATTGCCTGCGGTAACCTTGCTCCTCTTACTGCTGACCGTCTTTTTATACCCGCAGCACGAAGACGACTATTCAAAAAAGGCGCGGAGCATGTCCATAGCTGTCGTTGCCTACCAGACCATCGTCAACATCGTGTGTATGGGCTGGTTTGTCTACGACGCTCTCAATCCGCACACCATTACCCTTGCGACCGATCTGTTAGGGGCAGGCTTTGCCCTGTGGATTGCCAATGTCTGCATTTTTGCCCTTGCTTACTGGGAACTCGATGGGGGAGGGCCAGAAATGCGTAGTTCTGGCGCACCCAGTATCTTTCGCAGTAACACCTATCCAGACTTTGTCTTTAATCAGCAAACTGATGGCGAGCCTCATCTGGCACCCAAAGACTGGCAGCCTGGTTTTATCGACTACTTCTATACTTCAGCCACAACAGCAACTGCCTTTGCGCCTGCGAGCTCTACGGCCTATTCTGCAACCGCTAAACTACTGTCGAGCGCAGAATCGCTGGTAAGCTTCCTGACAATAGGTCTTATTATTGCTAAGGCAATCTCGCTCTGAGCGCACCAGACATCCAGACTCTGCGTCGGGGCAGCCACTCCTTTCGGACACCTAGCTTCAAGTAGGCTTACCTCAAGGACTAGCTACCCCTCCTTGATTCTGAACGTCTGGAGCACTCAGAACAAATGGTGACCTCTGAGGCTGAGCATCATGTGTTTCTAGAGCGATACGCGCGGGGGCGTGTGTACAACTTGACAGAGGGAAAAATTCCCTCTAAACTCGTTATGCTTGCACCTGAGAGGGTGCTCGTTTTTTCGCGTGGCATACCGCGAGAGGCAGTAATTATACTGCTAAAGTATCTTGAAATACGTATAGTATGAAAGAAACACCTAGATGGTGGCGTGCCCGAGTGGCTAAAGGGGATGGGCTGTAAACCCATTGGCTATGCCTACGTTGGTTCAAATCCAACCGCCACCACCATCTCAACTTACCTGAGGAGCGTCTAGCCTGCTTGCGTAGTTACTACGCGGCGCAGCCTAGCCATCACCTCAGCTAAGCCGAGAAAACCTGAATTTGTTTGGGAGTGGCCATCACGCCAGACAAGCCCAGAAACCTTGAATTGGTTGAATGTACTGAAAGTGCACCTCAGCTAAGCCGAGAAAAAATGTCCGAGAGGGCAAGTAAGCCTGTATAGCTCAGGGGCAGAGCACTTCCTTGGTAAGGAAGAGGTCGGCAGTTCAAATCTGCCTACAGGCTCCAGTACTTTTTTAAAAACGGCGGTGTAGCTCAGTTGGTGAGAGCGCACGGTTCATACCCGTGAGGTCACTGGTTCAAATCCAGTCACCGCTACCAAGGCATCACACATGCGAGAACTGACCAGCGCGTCAAAGCTTGCATGTTGAGCATATAAACAAACGGCAGTATTTGGCAAAGGCAAAGAGAGCAAAAGTCGGTTGAGGCGCACCAGACATGGACGCACTCCTCCGCAAAGAGATCCCAAAGGAGGGACAAAGCACATGGCAAAAGAGAAGTTTGAGCGTAATAAGCCACATGTTAACGTAGGTACCATCGGTCACGTTGACCACGGTAAAACTACGCTGACTGCGGCAATCACCAAGCGTCAGGCTGACAAGGGTCTTGCAGACTTCACCGCTTTTGAGGATATCGATAAGGCTCCTGAAGAGCGTGAACGTGGTATTACTATCGCTATTTCACACGTAGAGTACGAAACTGAGACACGTCACTATGCACACGTTGACTGCCCAGGACACGCTGACTACGTAAAGAACATGATTACGGGTGCTGCTCAGATGGACGGTGCGATTCTGGTAATCGCCGCAACTGACGGTCCTATGGCACAAACTCGCGAGCACATCCTGCTGGCTCGTCAGGTAGGCGTTCCCTACATCGTTGTATTCCTGAACAAGTGTGACATGGTAGACGACGAAGAACTGATCGAACTGGTTGAAATGGAAGTTCGTGAACTGCTTTCAGACAACGAATTCCCAGGAGACGACACCCCTATCGTTAAGGGTTCAGCTCTGAAGTCACTTGAGGCTGACGGCGAAAACGAGTGGACTGCAAAGATCGACGAACTGATGAACGAAATCGATACTTACATCCCACTGCCAGAGCGTCAGACTGACAAGCCATTCCTGATGGCTATCGAAGACGTCTTCACCATCACCGGTCGCGGTACCGTAGTAACCGGTCGCGTCGAGCGCGGTGTTGTTGAAACCGGCAACGAAGTTGAAATCGTGGGTATCCGCCCAACAGCAAAGACCACCGTTACCGGTGTTGAAATGTTCCGCAAGATCCTTGATCGCGCAGAAGCTGGTGAAAACGTTGGTGTACTCCTGCGTGGTACCAAGCGCGAAGAAGTCGAGCGTGGACAGGTTCTGTGCCAGCCAGGCAGCGTAACCCCACACACCGAGTTCGAAGGTCAAGTATACGTACTGACAAAGGAAGAAGGCGGACGCCACACTCCATTCTTCGATGGATACCGTCCACAGTTCTACTTCCGCACCACCGACGTAACCGGTATCGCTCACCTTCCAGAAGGTGTCGAAATGGTTATGCCTGGTGACAACGTAGTCGTAAAGGGCGAACTGATCAGCCCAATCGCTATGGAAGAAGGCCTGCGCTTCGCCATCCGTGAAGGTGGACGTACCGTAGGTTCAGGACGTGTTACCAAGATCATCAAATAAGTAAGTCTTATTTGCACATAAGCTCGCAGTTGTTCCTGCTACTCAAGCCCGCCTTGCAGCTAGCAGGAACAGCTTCGGCTTTACCTGAAAGGCACCAAAATGAGAACGCTCGTAACCCTGGCATGCACCGAGTGCAAACGCCGCAACTATACGACCAAAAAGAATAAGCAGAACAATCCTGAGCGCATCGAGTTCAAGAAGTACTGCAAGTGGGACAGAAAGCACACCCTGCACAAGGAGACTCGCTAATCCCGATGTGGACTGGCGAGTGTCTTCGCGTGGGGGAGTGCGTCCACTCCCGCCACTAAGGCACTAACTGCACGACCTGTGTGAGACGTAGGCCAGTAGCTCCAATTGGTAGAGCGCCGGTCTCCAAAACCGGATGATGGGGGTTCGAGTCCCTCCTGGCCTGCCACTACTTGCACACCAGCACTACCTTGTGAGACATTTCCTTCTCACCCACTCAATTTGCTTATAACGAATTATGAATTCGAACACTATACTAGGAAGCGATTATGGCTAAAGACAAGAAAAAGAACGACACCGCAAAGGCTGCAAAGCCTGCCAAAAAAGGTGGACCGGTACAGGAAAAGAAGTCAAACCCTATTACTTGGCTTGTCGAGTACCTGACGGGCGTTCGCGCTGAACTAAAGCGTGTTACCTGGCCTTCACGTGAAAAGGTCGTCTACTTGGTTGGCGTTGTTGTTGTCACCCTGCTCTTTTTTGCAGCATTCACCGCTGTTGTCGACTGGGGTGCCAGTGAAGGTATCGTTGGTCTGAACAGCTTGACTCATGATGCAGCTTCAGTACAAACCGGCAATGAAATTCCTGTCGAAGTAGACTTGAGCGACCTGGGTCTTGATGCCACCACTGATGGCACCGTTGGTGATACGACAGACGCAACTGATGCTGGTACAGCACCAGCAGACGCACCTGCCGACACCACCACTGACCAAAACAATAACGAATAGGGCTTATAGCATGTCTAAAAAGTGGTACGTCGTACATAGCTATTCTGGCCACGAAGGCAAGGTTAAGTCTGCCATCGAACATCGTGTTTCTACGATGGGCATGGAAGACCAGATCTTTGCGGTAGAGATTCCTACCGAGGTCGTCATTAACCGCGAAACCGGTAAAGAGGAAGAGAAAAAACTCTATCCTGGTTACCTGCTGGTTCGCATGATTTTGAATGATGAAACCTGGTATGTCATCCGCAACACCCCCGGCGTGACAGGCTTTATCGGATCACAAAACAACCCAACAGCTCTTTCACGCGAGGAATATAACTCGATGATGGGCAAGACAAAGAAGGCAGCTCCTCAGGCTGTTACGAACTTTGTTGTGGGACAAACCGTACGTATTAAGGACGGTGCTTTCACCGACTTTGATGCAAGCATTACTGACATCAATGTCGACAAGGGCACGATGCGTGTGATGGTTACGCTCTTTGGGCGTGAGACGCCTATTGAGCTTGAATTCGGCTCCGTCGAAAGCATTTAGGAGCGCACCAGACGCCCGCTATCTATGTCATCAGAACATTTAGCAAAGCTCACGTAGCTTCAAGTACGCTACGCTTTGCAAAATAACCTGATTCCTCGATAGCGAACATCTGGAGCACTCCTGTACTGATCTGTCATCCCGCACTTGATGCGGGATCTCGGGTTTGACCTTGTACTTAAGGTCACTATGTACTGATAGTAAGCAAAGGGTGCGCTGTAAGGTGCAGCAAGCTTCTCACCCGCAGCTTATAGATAAGAAAAGGTAAAGATAACCATGGCTAAAAAAGTAGTTGGCTTTATTAAACTGCAAATCCCTGGCGGTCAGGCAAATCCTGCGCCTCCCGTAGGTCCTGCACTGGGTGCTCAACAAGTAAACATCATGCAATTCTGTCAGGCCTTCAATGCTGACACAGCAGACAGACAAGGTCTGATTCTACCTGTTGAAATCACCGTATATGAAGATCGTTCGTTCACCTACATCATCAAGACCCCTCCTGCTGCTGTTCAGCTGAA
>WRBW01000050.1 GCA_009784345.1 Coriobacteriia bacterium
GGCATCGATATACGCATCATCAATGGCGATGAAATCGTCGTTGCCGGTGATGTCGTCACGCAGCACTACTTTGGAAATGAGGCAGCAACGCGCGCGAGCAAGCTTGAAATCGATGGCAAGCTCTTCCACAAAATGGGTGACGTCGGACGCCTTGACGAGCAGGGACGCCTGTGGTTTTACGGCCGCGACGTCCATGTCGTCGAAAGTGATGCGGGCAAGATGTATTCCACCTGCTGCGAGATACCTTTTCTGTCAATTCCTGAGGTGAAAAATGCAGCACTCGTCGGTCCTGAAATAGGCGGAGGAGTGGTTCCATCTCTGGTGGTAGAGCTGGCAGATGGCACAGCCCGCATGACGAATGTGCTCTTGAGCAAGCTCAAAGATGTGCGCGACGAACACCAGCAGTGTCAGGCCATAGAGCGCTTCTACCTAAAAGAAGAATTCCCTGTTGACGTTCGTCACAATATCAAGATTGATCGCCTTGCCCTGCGTGACTGGGTGGAGCAAAGCCCTTCTCGTTACTATTCTTAAGGGCTCAAGGCAAGTCAGAAAGGATCGCATGAATAATCACGACAACAACACCTTGGTCGCCAGCCGGAGCGACTTTTGGAATGAAGTACAGGGCTTGTCTCAAGACGACCCCGTAATTATTACGGGCGAGGGCATCATTTTTCATCTGGTAGAAACGACGCCAGAAATGATTGTGCCCAAAGACATCGCTCACGCCCTGTCCAACATGGCGCGTGCCAATGGTCACTTTAAACACTTCTTTTCTGTTGGTCAGCACTCGCTGCAGTGTTACGAAGAGGCTCTAGCCAGGGGTCTTTCTCTCAAGGTTCAGCTGGGATGCTTGCTTCATGATGCCAGTGAGGCCTACTTGTCAGATGTGACACGACCCCTGAAGCGCCTGTTACCAGATTATACTTCGCTCGAATATGACCTGAACCTGCAGATTTATGCACGCTTTGGGCTCTGCGATATGAGCAACGCAGAGCGCGAGATGATTGACGAAATCGATGACGCCCTGCTACTGCACGAGTTCGAAGCGCTTCATCGCTTGGGCTCCTGGGAGACTCCTCCAGCTATTGCATCAAAGCCCGACTTTTCCTATCGCCCCATGGATGAGGTGCGCGACGAGTTTTTGGCAACCCTTGCGCAGCTGCAAGCCCACTTGTCTTAGGGGTGTGCACAGACCCTGTCGTATCTGTGGAGAGGCTTGAAGCGGGCGTATCGTCTGTGGCATGCTTTAGGGGACGATTATTCTTCAGGTATCAAAAGTAAAGGTGATAAAGGTGTCTGGTTTCTGTAAGTACAGCAAGATTGTTATGGTGGTACTGTTTCTGCTAGCCTTCGGTGTCTTTTTTGGCTGCAGTGCTGACGCGGCTCCTGAAGCTGTCGTGATGGGGCAGACTCCAGCTTTGAGTATTGATACCATCATTGAAAACCCTCGAGGCTATCAGAATGAAAACGTGGTGACAGCCACGGTCACAACTTTTTCAACGCGCGGCGATGTCTCCGTAATTGGCCTCGTTGACAACCA
The DNA here is from genome assembly GCA_009784345.1 of Coriobacteriia bacterium. GTDB lineage: Bacteria > Actinomycetota > Coriobacteriia > WRKU01 > WQUG01 > WRBW01. The sequence continues at coordinate 1,541 of WRBW01000050.1, forward strand.
ACACATCCTTGAGTGCCGCAACCTCGACTGTGTCGGCTCGAAAATATACGGCATAAATGTCAGCGGCCAGCCTAATCCACAGCCAGGTGATGTCATCACCATGGTGGGAAACTTTGAAGCCACAGGTGATTTTTGGATCTTCATGATTTCTGACTATCGCGTAGACAGCAATATTATCGATATTTTGCGCTAGCAACTGCCCTGTGCGAAGTCGATTCTATTTGTTGATTTTGCCTATGGCACACGCCAGACTTTGCTCATAAATAGTGCTAGAATTGACTGCGCATAATTTACACTAATTCCTCAAGATAGGAGCACGTAATGGCAGAGGCGAAGTCAGCATTAAAGAATATTGGTCCTATACTACTGATCTTGATTCCCATTATCATCGCAGTAAGCATTTTTATGAACAATTGGATGTCGACGCATCCTGGTGAATACACCCCAGAAGGCGAAGTTATTTACTCGATGCAAAACCCTGGCGAATATGGGCTGACAGGCGACGAAAAGCCTGGTCTTGATTCGTCAAACAATGGGCAGATGTCTGCCGATCCTCTGGTTGACGCAGAGCACGAATAGTTTGTCTCAGGACACTAAGTGAGCTATGACGAAAAGGGTTGCGCTTGCGCAGCCTTTTTCTTTGTGCGAGAATGGTTCAAACTTTTTAACTATAGAGGCTTGCTTCTGAGCCTGTGGTTACCTGACGCAGAGGCTGCCCGCCCTGGGTCATACAGATAAGCGAAAGGGCGTAGGCGACGGATGGTCAACTCTTCATTTACCGAGATTTACACGAAATTCAAGCTCAATTTTTACCGCGGGATATTCGAAAGACTGAAAGAACGCGAAGGGAGCCTCAGTGCAGCAGAGGCCTATTCTGCCGAAGTCATACATGCTCTGAACAAGCCTACTATTAGCCAGTTTGCAGAATTTCTGCAAATATCAAAATCGAATGCAACCTACAAGGTAAATGCCCTGATAAAAAAGGGCTTTATCGAGAAGATCAAATCTGACAGCGATAAGCGCGAGTTTCATCTGCACACGACAGAGAAGTTCATGCAGTACTACGCCATCAATCAAAACTACATCGCCACCGTCATGGAGCGCATCAACAATCGCTTTACGCCCGAAGAGCTGCAGCAATTCGATAGCATGCTGACGATTATTTCGCGCGAACTGATGCCAGAGGCTCACGTACAATTACACCTTGATGGTGCTCAGGAAGGCTCCGGAGACGAGCAGTCCTAGCCAGCTCAAGGTGCTAAAATGAATCTCGCAAGCAAAAAAGACTCGAGCTCTTACTAGTATTTACCTAAGCTTCAAGAAAGGTGCGCCCATGCTGTCAACGGGGGAAGTGTTTGAAACGCTCAAGATGATTGACGAGGAGCATCTGGACGTCCGCACCATTACCATGGGAATAAATCTTCTGGACTGCGCCAGTGCTAATGTCGAACGCTCCTGTAATAAGATTTATGACAAGGTCTGTCGCGAAGCAGAAAAGCTGGTTCAAACGGGCGAGGACATTGAAAAGGAATACGGCATTCCCATCATCAACAAGCGTATTTCGGTGACACCGATTTCGCTGGTAGCGGCAAGCTCTTTTGCAGACAGCTACGTCCCCTTTGCCAAAGCCCTCGACCGCGCAGCCTGCGAGGTCGGCGTCAATTTCATCGGTGGTTTTTCTGCGCTGGTGCACAAAGGTTACACCAGCAGTGACCGTATTCTCATCAACTCTATTCCTGAAGCGCTCGCATCAACGACCAAGGTCTGTGCGAGTGTCAACGTGGCCTCTACCTCTGCCGGCATCAACATGGATGCCGTCGAACAAATGGGACGCATCATTAAGTCAGCCGCAGAGTTGACGGCAGATAGCGGAGGCCTTGCCTGCGCCAAACTCGTCGTCTTTGCCAATGCGGTTGAAGACAATCCCTTCATGGCGGGAGCCTTCCATGGTGTGGGCGAACCCGAAACGGTCATCAACGTCGGCGTCAGCGGACCGGGCGTTGTTAAGGCAGCACTTACCAGCGTCAAAGGCCAGGACTTTGGGGTTGTGGCAGAAGTCATAAAAAAGACGGCTTTCAAGGTCACGCGCATGGGGCAGCTGGTGGCACAAGAAGCCTCGCGCAGACTTAAGGTCCCCTTTGGCATCGTTGATGTCTCACTGGCGCCAACGCCAGAAGTTGGTGACAGCGTAGCCTACATCCTCGAAGAAATGGGGCTTGAAAAATGTGGTGCCCACGGAACAACCGCAGCTTTAGCTCTGCTCAATGATGCGGTGAAAAAAGGTGGCACCATGGCTTCTGGCTATGTGGGCGGCCTCAGTGGCGCCTTTATTCCCGTCAGTGAAGACGCGGGCATGATTTCTGCCGTGCAAGAAGGTGCCCTGACGCTTGATAAGCTCGAGGCCATGACCAGCGTGTGCTCGGTCGGACTCGACATGATTTGCATCCCCGGCAGCACCCACGCTTCAACCATTTCTGGCATTATTGCCGATGAGGCGGCCATTGGCGTGGTCAACAACAAGACAACGGCGGTCCGTTTGATACCAGCACCAGGCACAAAAGTCGGCGACGTCGTCGAGTTCGGCGGACTTTTGGGAACCGGACCAGTCATGCCGGTTAGTCAGTTTAGCAGCGAGTCATTTATTGCCCGCAGGGGACGCATTCCTGCCCCCATGCATGGCTTAAAGAATTAGACGTTCAGGTTATCGAGAGAGAAAAGGGCGGGGGAGCAATGCAAAGATCCAGCGCAGTAATAACAGTCAATGGCATCGACCGGGTCGGTATCATTTCGACGGTCAGTAGCATCTTGAGCAAAAACAATGTCAATGTGGCAAATATCACGCAGACCATTATGCAGGACTTTTTCACTATGGTTATGATGGTTGATATTTCAGAGATGACCTGCGATTTCGAAACGCTCTCTATCGAGCTCGAAACGGCGGGCGAAGAGCTGGGTGTTCAGGTGCGCATCCAACACGAAGCAATCTTTAATTCCATGCACCGACTAAGCTGATTATTTTCCATGTAATTATTTTTAACTTTTTTGGCGAGCGCAGAGGGGTGTGGATTGAAGGCGACGCGTGCTAAGCCACGCGAGCTTTCAATCCGCGCCGTTCGGTGCCGCCTAAAAAAGATTAAAATAGGAAATGGCCGTCGCTGGGAAGAAGGGGGGAAGACCAGCGACGGCTTGGAGGGAAGTTATAGAACGAAATTATAATACTCCCCTTGCAGCCCAATGTCAACCGTCACGGTATCATATATTTCTGAACTTTTTTTACAGACAAGCGTAAATTCTTTCACGCCTTCTTCACTAACAATCGACGAATTACCAGCGGCGCTATGGAGTATAATAGAGTCCGCGAATATGCTTGGAGGACTTGGACGGCGTCATACTGCCAACCTGGTCAGGATCGAAAGATAGCAGCCATACGTGGTCACTGGCGAGCGTTCAAGTCCACCAAGCATATTTGTCTGAAATACATCAGTTCAAGCTCTCGAGAATTGAGCCGGAGGATTCTACTACGTGAGCCAACAATCACTCTATCGCAAGTATCGACCTAACACCTTTGATACGGTCGTTGGTCAAAAGCACATCACCCGAACGCTGAAAAACGCCGTCACAACGGGCAGTTTTGCTCATGCCTACCTCTTTGTCGGCCCGCGCGGGACGGGAAAGACGACGACAGCCCGCATTTTGGCAGCAGCACTGGTCTGTGACAATACCGCTGCAGGTGAACCCGATGGTAGCTGCGAGCAATGTCTTCAGGTAATTGAGGGTCGTCATCCCGATGTTATCGAACTCGATGCGGCCTCCCAAACAGGTGTCGACAATGTGCGTGAAGAAATTATCAATAACATGCATCTAGTCACCGTGCATGGCAAGTCGAAGGTTTACATCATCGACGAGGTTCACATGCTGTCAAAGGGTGCTTTTAATGCGCTGCTCAAGACCTTGGAAGAGCCTCCCCCCAATGTCATCTTTATTTTGTGTACGACAGACCCGCAAAAAGTATTGAGTACGGTCCGCAGTCGATGCCAGGAATTTGAGTTTCGACCCATCAGTGTCGATGACATCACCGAGCGCCTGACTTACATTGCTGGTGCCGAGAATATTGAAGCTGAGCCACAAGCATTAGAACTCATTGCCCGCCATGCCGATGGTGGAATGCGTGATGCCATCACCCTATTTCAGTCGATGCGCGATTATGCCCAAGGGGCGATTCGCGTTGTTGATGTCGAAGAGCGCATGGGCGGTGTCAGCTCTGAAGAATTGACGCAAATCATGTTCGTGCTTGCTCGGCGTGACACCCCTGCTTGTTTTGTGTGGGTGGCACAGCAGGTTGAACATGGCGCAGACCTCGTTGAGGTCACGCGAGCACTGCTTGACTATGCGCGCGATGCCTACGTAGTATCAGTGCTTGGTGCAGAAGCTGGGGGCATTAACCGCAGCGTCGATGAGACGCAAAAACTCGCAGAAATCGCAGCTCAGTTTTCAGGGCCTGCGGCTTTCGAGCGACTGCTTGATTTGCTGTTTGATCTGTCAGATAAGCTGCGGTGGAGCACTGAGCCACGCATCTTGATTGAGCTCACCCTTGCGCGTGCCTGCAACAGTCAGGGCGAGACAAGTTTTGAAGCACTGCTCGAACGTATCGAAAGACTCGAAAAAGGCACTGGGACAACTGCGACACCTGCGCCAGCAGCAGCTGCTACTTCGCGGGGGGATGATGGACGCACTCCGCCGAGCACTCAAAAAGCAGCGGTAGAAACGACACCCACGCAGGCTGCTGCACACAATTCAACCGCCCAGGCTCCTGCCGAAGTGGCAGCGAGTGAGGCGCACAAGCCTCAGACGGTCGCTGCACTGAGTAGCGATGAGGCGACGCTGAATCGTCAGTGGCGCGCGATTCTGGAGCAGATTCAGTCGATAGATCCGCCCAGCCAGGCCGTCTTTTCGATTGCTCGTTTGCAGCTCAAGGGCGACAGTCAGGTCTTAGCCGTTGTGTTTGCGGCAGGGGATTCCTATCGCTATAAGTTGGCAAGCAAGCCTGAGGCTAAAAAGGTGGTCGAGCAGGCCGTGGCCACGGTGTTTGGCCGCGAGCTTCCCGTGCAGATAGAACTCGCAGCGCAGTCAGTTGATGTCGCAGCGCAAGCCCAGGCAGCGCCGGCACCGGCACCAGCAGCTGCACCTACACCAGCACCTGCGCCGAGCTATGAGGCTCCTGCCTACGAGCCGGTTCCCGATCAGAGCCCCGAGCCAGCTCTTGATTCATCACCTGCACCTGCGTCCCCAGCAGCTGCTGCGTCTGATGAGGCGGCTGCCGTGCCCCAGGGTGCGCCCGAGATTCCTGTTATGCAGGAGCCGACGCCACAGCGCGAAGCCTATGCGGATGCTCCGCTGTCGCTCGATGCTTTGAAAAGCGAGCTCAACGCCGTGGTGAAAGATAGTTATTCTGCGTAGTCATTGCGCAAAGATAAACGACAAAGGGGTGCTGCAAAGAGGCGCCTTGACCTGAAAGGGAAAAAATGAACATTCAGAAATTGATGAAGCAAGCACAGCAAGCACAGATGCAGATGGCAGCTGTGCAAGAAGAGCTGGCAAACGAGGTCATCGAGGCCAGTGCCGGCGGTGGCATGGTCAAGGTATCGATGAGCTGTGACAGAAACCTCAAAGCCGTGCGCATTGACCCTGCTGCCGTTGACCCCGAAGAAGTCGAGCTGCTCGAAGACATGATTTTGGCTGCCATCAGCGAGGCTTCACGCTCAGCAGAAGCAATTGCTGCAGCAAAAATGGAAGAAGTCACCGGCGGTATGAACATTCCGGGTCTCTAAGTAAGCAGCTTTAAAGCCTCGCCATGTCCTATCCTGACGCCATTCAAAATGCGCTTGACGAGCTGGGTCGCCTGCCGGGCATCGGCCCCAAAGGCGCGCAGCGTATCACCTACTGGCTGCTTGCCCGCAGCAGTGAAGACGCACGCAGGTTGACCGACAGTATCTGCGCACTCAAAGAGTCCATCAGCTTCTGCCCCCAGTGCTGGGACTTTGCAGAAGATGGTGGGCTGTGCCGCATTTGTGCCGACCCGCGTCGCGACGTCAGCCTGCTCTGCGTGGTCGAAGAGCCCCGTGACGTAGCGGCCATCGAGCGCACGGGCGAGTATCGCGGTCGCTATCACGTCTTGCACGGCTCTTTATCACCCATGGACGGAGTGGGTCCAGACCAGCTGCGCGTGCGCGAGTTGATGTCGCGCCTATCAGGCGACGAGCTGCAGGAAGTCATTATTGCGACAAATCCCACCGTTGAAGGCGAGACAACAGCGGTCTATCTGGCAAAGACCATCAAGCAGCTGGGCTACAAGGTAACGCGTCCTGCCAGCGGGCTGCCCATGGGCGGCGATATCGAGTTCGCCGATGAGTTGAC
>WRBW01000051.1 GCA_009784345.1 Coriobacteriia bacterium
AGCAGTCAACCCAGCGGACCATGTCTGCAATCGGCGGCTGATGACGAACACGAAAGGACAAAGCATGACTGACAAGCTGACGCATATTGACCACGCGGGGGCTGCCCATATGGTCGACGTGGGGGAGAAGCCCCACACCAAGCGCCTTGCCATCGCATCAAGTTTTGTGCGCATGAAGGCAGCGACGCTTGCTGCCATTAAGGCTGATAGCCTGAAAAAGGGGGACGTTTTGGCCACCGCCCGCATCGCGGGTATTCAGGCTGCGAAGCGCTGTCCTGACTTGATTCCGCTGTGTCATCCTCTGCTGCTGAGTAAAGTTGCCATCGACTTCAGTTTCACGGAGCCTGAGGTAGAGGCAGCTCGGCGCACTCCGCAGGGCGCGGAAAATGGCGCAAGTCCTGCGACCGAGGACGCGATGAGTGTCTCTGCTTCAGATTCTTATACGGGTATTCGCATTCTGGCGAGCGTTTCAATGGTTGGGCAGACAGGTGTCGAGATGGAGGCACTGTGCGCAGCTTCAGTGGCAGCACTTACTATTTTTGACATGGCGAAAGCGGTCGATAAATCGATGGTCATCGAGGCTACCCGTCTGGAATACAAATCTGGCGGCAAGAGCGGAGTCTTTGCCACCGGTCGTGCTGGTGTCGTGCTAGCCATCAATACTTCTGCAGAAACCGGCGAGCAAAAAAAGCCTACTTCTGGGGACGTGACCTTCATCGAAGAGCGCGGTATCGAAGGGGACGCCCACGCCGCAGACTGGCACCGTCAGGTGTCACTGCTTGATCAGTCATCAGTTGATAAGCTCATTGCCAAAGGTCTGACGCTTGAGGCTGGCGACTTTGCTGAAAATATGACGACTTTGGGGCTCGACTTGCCCAGCCTTGCTATTGGTACGCGTCTCAAGGCAGGCAGTGTGGTTCTTGAGATTACGCAAATAGGCAAAGAGTGTCACACGAAATGTGCCATTTACCAGCAAGCAGGTGACTGCGTCATGCCCCGCGAAGGCGTCTTTGCCGCTGTTAAACAAGGCGGCAGCATCAAAGCCGGAGATGTAATATGGATACTATGAATATTGCGATTATCACGACATCTGACACCCGCGACCTCACAAGCGACGAGGCCGGTCACGCCCTTGCCGCACTGATCACAGCGCGCGGCTGGCAGGTCGCAAGCCACGAGGTCGTTCCTGACGCGACCACCAACATCAAGGCGGCGCTGCTCAAAGCCTGTGGTGAGACAAAGGCGGATGTCGTGCTGACCTGCGGCGGCACCGGCTTTAGCCCGCGCGATGTCACACCAGAAGCGACACAGCTCGTCGCCCAGCGTCAGGCTCCCGGCATCGCTGAGGCCATCCGTGCGGGCTCAATGCAGATCACGCCCCGAGCCATGCTGTCTCGCGGGGTCAGCGTGATACGCGCAAATAGCTTGATTATCAACCTGCCGGGGTCTCAAAAAGCCGCCACCGAATGCTTCGAGATAATCGCAGACCAGCTGCAGCATGCCGTCGATATGATGGCGGGACAGGGTCACGACTAATGCCCTCAAAAGCCCAGCCGGTACGGGACGTACTCCGAAACATAAAGAAGATAAGGTCGCAAGCGTCATGACAGCCACAAAACTACCCCTCACCGCCGTCATCTTAGCAGGCGGGCGCAGCATGCGCATGGGTGTCGACAAGACTCAGGTCGACCTGCAGGGCATGCCGCTGCTGGCACACGCCGTCAACCGCGCAGCCGCTTTCGCAGAAGAAATCATCATCGTCACGAACCGACCAGATTCGATTGTCACCGGCGACTTCGCGACCGCCGTGAGCATCATTACCGATGAAGTCGCCTATCAAGGCCCCTTGGGTGGCCTCGCAACGGCGCTCAAGGTCGCGAGCCATGAATGGACGCTTGCGCTTGCTGCAGACATGCCCTGGGTGAGTGCGTCCATCATCCGCGAGCTCTGGGTTCTGCGCGAGGGCTTCGATGTCGTCGTGCCGACCTCGCCTGCAGGACCAGAGCCCTTGCTTGCCCTCTACCGGCGCGACCCGATGTTGCTCGAAGCGGCTCAGGTGCTCGACAGCGGTAAGCGTCGTATTATTGCCGCTTATCCCGAGCTTCGCGTCTGCGAAGTCGATATCGAGTCCCTGCAAAGTGCCGATGATCGGGTGACCGCCTTTTTCAATGTGAACACCCAAACTGACCTGCGGGCGGCGCGCGATTATGAAAAGGCTCGTGCCGATGCTGCTGCAAAACGGGCTGACGTAAGTGAAGAAGAGCTCGACGCCTTGCTGGGCGAAGAAAAGATAGCCTTTGATTATAAGCGCGGTGACATCCGCGTTTTGTCTCTGGAGGAAACGGGTCGCGGCATTCCGGCAGAGTCTCCCTATACGATTTACTTAAACGATGTCGAGATTGCTACGGTGCAGGCAAGCGACGGCGATTTGGAAGACATGGCGGTAGGCTTTTTGCTCTCCGAAGGCTTGCTGCATGACCGCGATGCCTTCAAGTCTGTTGACTTGGATGCAAAGCGGGGCCTACTCTACGTATCCTCTGAAGAGGTCGTACCCGAAGATCTGGTTTACCGGACGCGCTATATTACCTCCGGATGTGGCAAGGGGGTGACCTTTTCTTCTCTGGGGCATGCGCGCGGACTCGAGGTCGTGACGCGCGAAATGAAGGTATCGCCTCATGATCTGTACTACTGGATGAGCGAGCTTTCAAAGCGTAGCGGGCAGCACCGTGAGCGTGGGGGATACCACAGCTGCGGACTGGTCTTAGCAGGCGAACTTCAGCTAGTGCGCGAAGACATAGGTCGCCACAACGCTGTTGACAAGCTGCTGGGGCATGCCTGGCTCGAGCGCATGCCGGTAGAGCGCGGTTTAGTGCTGGTCAGCGGACGCATCTCCTATGAAATGATTGTTAAGGCGGCTAAATCAAAGATTCCCTTTGTGGCTTCACGCAGTGCTGCCACCGATTTAGCAGCAGAGATAGCCCGCGATCTGGGGATTACCCTGATTGGTTATGTCAGGGGTGGCAAAATGGTAGCCTATACCCACCCAGAACGGATTGCACAGGAAGGCTAGGTCAGCAGGTGACACCAAAACGCGACTTCATTTACCTTGATCAGGCAGCAACCAGCTGGCCCAAACCCGATGCTGTTGCCAGAGCCATGGCAGAGGCCTTAGACATTCCCGGGAGCCCCAGTCGCAGTGCACACGCTGGTGCCCGTCAAGCAGAGCGTGTTCTAGCGGGTGCCCGCAGATCTGCCGCACGTTTCTTTTCGACCAAAGAACCTGACAATCTGATTTTTGTAGCAAGCGCTACGGCAGGACTCAATATGGTGCTGCGCGGAACGAGAAAAGAATCAAATGTTCAAAATGAACATTTGATTATTGCCTACAGCGGCAGTGAGCATAATGCGGTTACCCGGACGCTCCTAGAAGTTGCAGGAGACGAATCGAATCTGATACTGCTGCCCATCGATACGGAAGGCTATCTTGAGCTCACGCAAGCAGAAAAGCTGATTAGCAGCAAGCGTCCCGACATCGTGGTATGTCAACACGGCTCCAATGTCACAGGCGCGATTCAGCCCGTCGAAGAGCTGGCTGCGATGTGCAAAGCATATGACGCAGCTTTGATAGTTGATGGCTCACAGGTGGCGGGCTACCTGCCCGTCAAGCTTGATGCGCTTGCTGGGTCTGGCGTCAGTGCCTGGGTGTGCTCTGGTCATAAGGGCTTGCGCGGACCTTCTGGCAGCGCCCTGGTTTATCTGGCACAGGGCTTTTACCCCCGGCCTCATACCACCGGTGGTACGGGTAGCGGGGAGCACTTTGTCGACTACAGCGAACCGCAGCGACCTATCGATTACGAAGCGGGCACCCCGGGGCTACCTGCTATTGCAGGCTTGGGTGCTGCCTTTGGGCAACTGCAGCATGACTTTGCAAAGGATTTAGCACGCATCTCTGATTTGACGGCACATCTTATGCAGGGGCTTAATGGCATTGAGGGTTTGACGGTGCTCGGACCTGCCTTTGGCACGAAACGCCTGCCACTCGCATCATTTGTCATAGAGGGCAGGTCTTCAGATGAAATAGCTTTCATCTTAGATAAGCGCTACGGCATAGCCAGCCGTGCAGGCATGCACTGTGCGCCGCTGGCGCATCGCCAGCTGGGCACCCATCCTGAAGGTGCAGTACGCCTGTCATGGAACGCGACCAACACCCTTGACCAAATCGACAGAACTATGGGCGTACTCCGCCAGTTGACCTGAAGTCAATATCGACTTCACAACACTTGACGTTAATATCGACTTCATGTAGAATGACGTTAATATCAACGTCACAATTGGGCGGGAGGCAGTATGCAGGTGAAGACAAAAATCAAAAACCCCCGAACCCTGGGCGCAGTAATTCAGCAGGGCAGAATGATTAAAGGTCTGTCTCAGCGTGAGCTTGCTCAAGAGCTCGGAATTGGCCAAAAGTGGCTCTGGGAAATGGAGCAAGGTAAGCCAGGAATCCTTACCACGCGACTCTTTGAATTGCTAGCAGCAACGGACGTCGAACTCTACGCAGAGCTCGACACCGAAGCAAAGACTCAGAAGCCAGTATGACAAGGCTCAGCGTACATCTTTACGGACAAAGGCTTGGCTGGCTTGTCCTGCGAAATAAAAGCAAGGTTGATAAGAGCTTCGACTTCGAGGCTGACCTTTCTGCAATTGAGCACTTTGGTCTCGATAGTGTCAGCATGAGTGTTGCAGTGCCACTGCGCATCAAGCAAAACCCAAAGCATGTTCGCAGAAGGCAAAACTTCTTTTCTGAGCTGCTGCCAGAGGGCAGAACGCTTGCTCATATCGCTAACACCGCCCGGCTTGATGGGGCAGATACCTTCGCCATACTTGCCCATTACGGACGTGACTTGGCTGGAGCTCTTGAATTCATACCTGAAGCAGATGGCGTCGACGAACCTGTATTAGGGTGTTCCGCCAGCTCAAGACCAGGCATGACCGAAGTGGATGCAGTTCGTGTGCGCTACTTGCTCGAACATAGTGCTCAGTACCCCCTGGGCAATCAGCCAATCACGGGGAAGACATCGCTTGCGGGTGTGCAAAATAAAATCCTGCTGGCAAAGACTGAAGGTGGCACGTGGGCGCAGGTTCATGGCGGTATGCCTTCGACTCATATTATCAAGCCGCCGGTGCAAGAATATCCGACAATCATTTTTGATGAAGCTTGGGGTCTAGAGCTTGCTCGCGCTACAAAACTCATTCATTACGATAGCTGGATTGAGGATTTCGCAGGCCTGCCTGCCCTCGTCATAACGCGCTTTGACCGCACGCTCGGTGTGCCAGGGACACGCATCCATCAAGAAGATTTCAATCAGGCTTTGGGCGCTGCGGGTGCGCAGAAATACCAAGAGCATGGAGGCCGCGTGTCACTCAAGCTTATCGCTGGTGTTGTGGCGACCTATTCGGATGAGGGCTCTCTACGAGATCTAGCTCGACAAGTCATTTATACTCTTGCGATTGGCAACCTCGACATGCATGCCAAAAATATAAGCATCTTTCATTTGCCGAATGAAAGAGTTCAGCTTACACCCGCTTACGACCTTGTTCCGCTGCAACATCAAAGCACTGATGGTCGCCTTGCAATGAGTATTGCGGGGGAGTACGTCCATGCGCTGATAGACCTAGACCTGCTGGTGACTGAATTCCTGTCATGGGGAGCAGCTGGACGTGTTCTCTTTGGAGACAAGCAGCTTGCGCGCGATTTCATTCGGGCAGAGCTAGCTACGATTCAACAGAAGGCAAAAGAGCTTCCCGTTCCCGCTGGTGCATATTCTGGCATGGCTGAAAATGTTGTCCGCAATACCTCTAATCTTCTTGCCGACAAGCGAATTGGGCAGATTGAAAGCTATCATACAAATTGAGTCATGGGCGTACTCCGCCAGATTGCACCGTAGAAAAGCTAGAAAACCTATTTTAAGATATTATCCAATAAAGGGATAATTTCATTCATTGATGCTTTATCATTTAGCTAGTGATATTAAAAGTTAGCACGCGTCGTTCGGATAACGGCGCTTGTATATAAAAAGTTTCTCGGTAACGATTCACGGAAAGGAGCGTATCAAAGCCTGTCACTGCTTTAGGGACCGCCAGTGCGAAACTGTTAGGTCATTTCATGTCAATGGTGGCAGGTAACCATGAAACAACTGAATAATCGTTTTGGCCAATGGTGTTGGTTCACCGGGGGCTAAGACATGCATCTCTTTGGAAGGAGTATGTATGCACGAGATGACTCGTCGTAATTTCCTTAAGATGCTTGGGACTGCTTTCGTGGCAAGCTCGGTGGCGGGCGTAAGTCTGCCTAAATCCGGCTTTGCGACTGAAGCAGGAATTCCTAAGTTTCGTATTAAGGACGCTGTTGAGGCAACTTCAGTTTGTTGTTTTTGTAGTCTTGGTTGTGGTGGTATCGCGTCGGTAATCGATGGCGATCTGGTTTCTTTCGAGGGCGACCCGGACAGCCCCATTAATGAGGGCGCGCTGTGCTCGAAGGGTGCGGCACAGTTTAACGTCGTCAACATCTATGACCCGCAAGACGGCACCATGGTGCCTAATCCGCGCCGTCTGACTCGGCCCAAGTATCGCGCGCCGGGTGCGACCGAATGGCAGGAAGTCGAGTGGGACTGGGCTTTCAAGCGCATCGCAGAAAAAGTCAAAGCAACCCGCGACGCTACTTTTGAAACGGTCAGCAATGGCGTGACCGTAAATCGCACGCAGGCCATTGGTCATTTGGGCTGCGGAGCCCTGCCTGTCGAAGACCTGGGGCCTTTGCAAAAGCTGCAGCGCGCACTGGGCATGGTCTACATCGAGCATCAGGCACGTCTTTGACACAGCTCAACTGTTGCCGGTCTGGGCAACTCATTTGGGCGCGGTGTCATGACCAATCACTATACGGACATGCAAAACAGCGACGTCTTCATTGTCTGCGGTTCTAACAATGCAGAAAATCATCCCATCAGCATGCTGCACATTAATCGTGCGCGCGAAAAGGGCGCAAAACTGGTCGTTATCGACCCGCGCTTTACGCGTACCGCTGCGGTGGCAGATGCCTACTATCCCATGCGTCCCGGTACTGACATTGCGCTTTTTGGCGGCATTATCAACTATCTGCTGCAAAATGACGCTTACAATCAGTCCTATGTCGCAGATTACACAAACGCAAGCTATCTGGTTGATGACAGCTACAGCTTCAGTGAAGGCATGTTTAGTGGCTATACGGGCCAGGACGGTCCGGCGGCCTACGATCGCGCCAGCTGGAGCTATCAAGTAGAGGGCACGACCCAGTGGGATACCAGCGAAGGCGGAACCTATGCCTGGGTCGCCGGCGAGGGCGTGCCAGAGTTCACGACCCCTGCGGTGCCGATAGTCAAAAAAGACCCCAGCATGCAAGACCCGAACTGCGTCATGCAGCTGATGAAGGCCCACTACGCACGCTACACGCCCGAAATGGTGTCACGCACCGTTGGCATGAGTGTCGAGCAGTTCGCTGAAGTCTGCGAAATCTATGCCAGCACGGCAGATGACAGTCGCAGCCTGAACTGGCTGTATGCCATGGGTATCACGCAACATACGAAGGGCTCGCAAAACGTCCGTGCAAAGTCCATCATCCAGCTGCTGCTGGGCAACATGGGTATTGCAGGTGGCGGCATTGCAGCGCTGCGCGGCAAGTG
>WRBW01000052.1 GCA_009784345.1 Coriobacteriia bacterium
ACGCAAGTACACCGCGTTACCGTCACGGTCAGATAGTACGACACGTTCAATAGGCAATTTAATCAAGTTCCGAAAACCGGAACTTGATTAAATTGTAAGGTCAAGGACAAGATCCTGAATCAACGCAAGCGTAGTGAGGAAAGTTCGCTTGCGAAACTTTCAGAACGAAGTGAAGTGATGGCGAAGCCAAGTTCAGGATGACGAGCAAAGGTCAAACCCGAGACCCCACGTCGGAGTGCGGGGTGACAGAGAGCTGTTTTTTTCTGCGATAATAGAAGGTTGAACATTCACTTATCGCAAGGAGCATTTTTCATGTCTAATCTAGTTGTATTGGGTGGCGGCCCAGGCGGATATATCGCTGCGTTCGAGGCAGCAAAACAAGCCAAAAGCGCAGGCATTGACCTTAACATCACCATCATCGAAAAATCCCGCTTGGGCGGAACCTGCCTCAATGTCGGCTGTATCCCGACAAAAACGATTCTGAAAACAGCTCATGTGCTGAAAGACGTCGCTCGTGCAGGCGACTTTGCCGTCACAGGCCTTGACGCGAGCGGCGCGAGCATTGACATGGAGCGCTTGCGCCACCGAAAAGACAGCGTGGTAAATGAGCTGGTAGGCCAAATTGAAGCAACGGCCCAGCGTCTGGGCATCACCGTCATAGAAGGAGCCGGCAAGCTGCTATCAGGGGCACCCCTGATTGAAGTCGAAGTCACGGACGACTCCGGCAACATATCGGTCGTGCCCGCAGATGCCCTGATTATCGCGACCGGTTCGACCCCCATTGTATTGCCCGCACTGGACGCACCCTTTATCTGGACCAGCGACGATGCCGTTGCCCTGACGGAGGTTCCCGAAAGCATGATTATCGTGGGCGGCGGCGTCATAGGCGTCGAGTTCGCGCAGGCCTACGCCGCCTTTGGCACCAAGGTGAGCATCGTCGAACTGTCAAAGACGCTCATGCCCTGGTTTGATAAGCGCATCGGCAAGACGCTGTCGCGCGCGCTGAAAGACCAGGGGATCGAACTGCACTTGGGCACCAGTGTCGATGCGGTGCGCCAAGACGCGGACGGCAAGGGCATTGCGACGCTTTCAAATGGCAAGGAGCTGTGTGCCGATGTCATCATGACGGCCGTTGGACGCACTCCGCTGACAAAAGGTTTGGGATTTGAAGAGGCGAGCATCGAGTTTGCTGGTCGCGCCCTTAAAGTAGATGCGGAGTACCAGACCAGCGTCCCAGGTATCTATGCGATAGGAGACGTCATTGGTGGGCTGATGCTTGCCCATGAGGCAGAGCACGAAGGTGTTTTAGCGGCTCGCGCTGCGGTGGCACAGATCAGCGGCGTTGCGGCAGCCGAAAAGGCGCACGGTCTGGATGCCCATCTGGTGCCGGGCTGTATCTACACGACGCCAGAGATTGCCGTTATTGGCATGAGTGCTGATGATGCGAAGCAAAAGGATATTGCGACCGTTGCTGGTATTGCGAAATATTCTGCCAATGGCAAGGCTTTGGCTGAAGGGGCCTCTGATGGTTACGTGCAGATAGTGGCTGATGCGGACAGCGGTGTTGTGCTGGGGGCTCAGATTGTGGGCGCAAGTGCTGTCGAGCTGATTGCCGTGGTGACACCCTTTATGGCACAGCGGGCTAGCGTATCTGACCTTGCTCATACCGTGTTTGCACACCCGACTATTAGTGAAGTGATTCGCCTTGCCGCCGAAGTGTGCGAGGCAAAGCTTTAACTATTACGACCAGATTGCAGATCATTAACAATGGATGTCGTAGCTATGTATTAAGATGTAGGTTGATACAGCGGAATGTTTACTACATGCAGATTTGAGAATGAGAGATTATTAATAATGTCGACATTTACTAGCGGGGAATTTACCAACAATAAGGCGGGTTACGTTGAGCCGAGGAGAGAGCTCAATTATGTAAGCCTGTTCAGCTCGGCAGGAGTTGGTTGCTATGGGTTTAAGCAGGAGGGGTTTAAAGGGATTGTCTCTTCTGAATTAATAGAGCGAAGGTTAAATATTCAGAAAGCTAACAACAAACTCCAATTTAGTGATGGTTACATCTTGGGCGACATTACCAATTCTGACGTACAGAATAGGCTGCACGCTGCGATTCATAAGTACTCTAAAGAAACTGGTGACTCTGAAATTGATGTGGTCGTATTCACCGCGCCATGCCAAGGCATGTCTGTGGCAAATCACAAAAAGTGTGACAGTACACTGGATCGAAATTCTCTTGTGGTTGAAGCGTTAGATGTAGTGTCTCGTATTAGGCCACGTTTTTTTATTGCAGAAAACGTTCGCTCTTTTCTGAGAACAAAATGCGTCGATCGTGACGAAGTGAAAACAATAGCGGAGGCGTTTGATGATTGGCTGAGTACAGAGTACCTCTACACATCCAAAGTTTTGAATTTTAAAGACTATGGGGCTAATAGTAGCAGAACGAGGACTTTAGTAGTTGGGGTTCGAAAAGACTTATTGTGTAGTATTACACCCGATGAGCTATTTCCCCAAAAAAAATGTGAGAAAACTCTGCGTGAAATTATTGGACACCTTCCATCACTTGAGGAGATGGGAATGCCCCATAGAAGTGATATTTTTCACAATTTCAAGAGTTACCGTAAAGATATGCGAGATTGGATTCATGAAGTATCTCCCGGAAAATCTGCGTTCGATAACACTGATCCAAATAAAAGACCTCACAGGCGCTGCAAAGACGGTCTTATCGTCCCGAATGTGAACAAGAATGGTGATAAATATAAGCGACAGAGGTGGGACAACGTTGCACCATGCGTCCACACTAGAAACGATATTATGGCAAGTCAAAACACAGTTCATCCAGCGGATGATAGAGTCTTCAGCATACGAGAACTCATGATAATGATGAATATTCCAAGTAGCTTTAAATGGGTCAGCGAAGATGAAAGTCTTCTGAACAATTTGCCAGTGAGCGAAAAGATCAGCTTTCTGAAAAAGCATGAAATTAATATTCGACAGAGCATTGGAGAGGCAGTGCCAACAGTGATAATGAGAGAGATGGCAAAGAATATCAAAAATGCATCACTTAGGATAGATTCATAAATGTCTAGTGTAGTAGTTGATAATTATTCGTTCAGATCGCGGGAAGAAGTACTGAAATATATTGAGCTTAACCCTGAGAAGCTGGGTCTTGAGGAGCTCACAAAAATTGCAGAAATGGCAAATTGCAACAAGCAGAACTCCGCTGCCTTTTACACTGAGAATGCAACACTGATGGATATCTCAGCTCGCTTGCCCGAAATTAATGAGGACACAGTCAGGGTGCTTGAGCCTTCCGCAGGTGTAGGAAATTTCTTGCAGCTAATTGTTGACCACTATTCCAATTCGAGGAAGCTGATAATTGATTTAGTGGATATTGATGAGATGAGCCTCAAGCTACTCGTTGCGCTGAATAAATATCGAAAAATACCAGACAATGTAGAGATAAATTGCATTTGTTCGGATTTCTTGCTTACTGACTTTTCGCATACATATGATTTAGTGATTGGAAACCCTCCGTTTTTGAGGCTCAATAAAGCTGAACGCAGGAGGTATGAGTCAGCGCTCGGTGGTGAAAGTACAAAAAATACTGCTGGATTCTTTCTAACTAAAGCAATTAGCATTGCAGATTATTGTGTGTTTGTGATGCCTAAGTACTTTCTGAGCAATTCAGACTTCTCTGAGAGCAGAAAAAATGTTGAGCGTCATGCCGTGCAGTGTATTATTGACTTTGGCGAAACTGGCTTTAGGGGAGTGCTCATCGAGACAGTTGCACTTTTTATTTGTACTAGATCAGAGTTGGGTGTCACTACAGTCTATTCTGTCCCTAGAGTTGAGAAGATAGAGCAAATGCAGAAAAATATTATGAGTCATGAGTTTCCAGGCTGGCTAATCTATCGAAATGACACATTTGATGAGTTGGTCGCACGAATGGAGCTTGGTGTATTCTCCGTTTTTCGTGACAGGCAAATTACAAATAAAGTGTTGTCGCGTGCGGGAGAAATAAGAGTGATCAGAAGCAGGAATATTGCTCGTGACGGCTCTGGCCTAGTTGATGTTTGTGACTATGATCGATTTATCAATGAGAGTGATCTCAAAAGGATGCCTGTTGGTGAGTATTTAGATCGAGACGATGTTTACCTGTGCCCCAATATGACATATTATCCTCGAGTAATTAGAAAACCTAAGGGAGTGGTGCCAAATGGCTCGGTTGCTATTTTGGAACGATTGCGACCCATGTGTATAAGTGATGAGCAGCTCGACTTCTTTGCCAGCAAAGCCTTTGAAAATTACTATAGGATTGCGAGAAACCACAGCACAAGAAGCTTAAACATCGACTCATCTTCAGTGTACTTTTTTGGATTGTTAAAGAATGCAGTAGACTACCATAATCGGAGGTAATAGTGTTCGAGACTAAAGATATTGTAGTTTTTCTCGGTCAAACAGATTATGATTTGCGCATCAGCAATTATGGGCGATGGATTGACCAAAAGTGTACACCCGATGTTGTCAGCTTTATTGCTGAATGCGTTTTGAGTATTGACAGCGAAAGCATTAGTGAGGGATTCTCTGCGCGTGACATTTGGCATTCCGAATTCGCGGGTGAAAACACAAGCAGTGTATTCAGCAAGCCTGATGCTGGCCATATTTTTACGCGCAATGAATACGATAAATTTTTTGCTCAACCGTTAAATATGCTTGCATATTCTGGTGTTCTCAAGCTGGAAAAATCTGGAAATAAGAACATCTACTTTGTGAAAGACAGAGCCGTGCTAGAGTACATTTCGTTGAGAGAACGAAACGCACTTGCGTTTATTTCTGAATACTGCACGAAGGTTTTGAAAGATAGCGGCATATGGACCCCGTTCGACAGTTTTTTTGAAAAGCAAGACGAAGGATCATTTTACATAATGAAAGAGTCGTTCGAGAATTTTGTTACCACCAATACAGCAATTAATGGTGTCGTTGAGGTAAGAAGAATTTTTACAAAGGTGTTGAATCCAATTGCGAATGCGTTGGGTGCTAGAGGGACTGTCAAGGGAAGGCTCTCAAGAAATCCAATTACATATGCGGAGCTCATGTACAACCGAGAGAATTTTCGTGACTTAAGCTCAAGCAAGCCAAAGGATGTTACAAGGTTGGAGTGGCTTGAGAGTCGAAAGGAAAAGAGTAGAACTAATTATTCGGCATATCAATCGCAAAAGGCTAAAAGATTCCTAAGAAGATTTAATGACGTAATTCGTCAAGGATCCTCTGAAGTGCAGGATGAGTACTCTCATGGACTCGCAACTCAAGTCCACCATATTTTTCCAGAGCACGAATATCCAGAAATATCGGGGGTGTTAGAAAACCTAATAGTGTTAACACCTACTCAACACATGAACATGGCGCATCCACGGAACAATACTCACCGAATTGATCTCTGCTATCAAAAGAAATTATTGCATGCAAAACTAAATAGCATCGAGGAAAACCTGAGTAGCGAAAATGAGGAGCCAATCTATTCTTTCAAAGAATTTGCACAAGTCTTGAACGTCGGTGTCGGAGCTGAGTTTGATTGGAATAACATTACTTCTGAAGCAATATCGGATGCAATAGACAGTCACTTCTTCAACTTTGACAGCTCTTCTTTAGTCACCATGAATTGAGGCAAATTAATGCAGTCTATTGCTGAGCTACGTATTGAAGAGCTGAGGCGTGCGCTTGAGCAGGCGTCGCATGAATACTATGTGTTGGACGCCCCGACCTTAAGCGATGACGCCTATGACAGCCTAATGCGCGAGCTCGAGGCGCTCGAGGCGGCACATCCCGAACTGGTGACGGCTGCGTCTCCTACCCAGAGGGTGGGTGCGACCCCTGATAATGCCTTCGAGCCTGTGACCCATGCTGCGCGCATGTATTCACTGGACAATGCCATGGATGCAGGCGAGCTCGACGCCTGGTTTGACCGCGTTGAAACTGCCGTGGCAAAACTCGACCTGCCCGCTGACCAAAAGCAGCTTACTTACAATTGCGAGCTTAAAATCGACGGCTCTTCTATCGCGCTGAACTATGAATATGGCGAACTAGTACGTGCGGCCACCCGTGGGGACGGACGCGTCGGTGAAGACGTCACCGCTAACCTGCGCACGGTGCGCGATGTGCCCCTGCGCTTGCAACCGGGGGTGCTTGCAGATCTGCCACAACTTGAGGTGCGCGGCGAAGTCTACCTGCCCAAGGCGCATTTTGAACATTTGAACCGGCTGGCCGCTGAAGCGGGGGAGAAACCCTTTGCCAATCCCCGCAACGCAGCCGCAGGATCGCTGCGTCAAAAAGACCCTGCGGTCACCGCGAGCCGTGAGCTCGCTTCCTTTATCTATGCACCTGCTGACCAGTCACACGAAGGCCTTCCTGCGACCCAGCATGCTTTCTTGCAGTCACTGGCCCAGGCGGGCTTTCATGTCAATCCCGACGTCGAAGTCGATTCAACCCGTGCCCAGGTGCACGCTTTCTGCGATGCTGCCCTGGAAAAACGTCACGACCTGCCCTATGAGATCGACGGCGTGGTGGTAAAAGTCGACAACTTTGTCCTGCAAGAAGCTCTGGGCTACACAGCAAAATCACCACGTTGGGCCATCGCTTTCAAGTTTCCGCCCGAAGAAAAAACCACCATCTTGCGCGATATACGCATTCAAGTGGGACGCACCGGTGCCCTGACCCCGGTGGCAGAATTCGACCCCGTACTGGTTGCAGGCTCGACCATTGCACGCGCAACCCTGCACAATGAAGATGAAATCGCCCGCAAGGGCATCCTCATAGGTGACACTGTCATTGTGCGCAAGGCAGGCGACGTGATTCCAGAAGTCGTCGGTCCCATCACCTCGCTGCGTGACGGCAGCCAGCGCGCCTTTCACATGCCAACGCACTGTCCTTCCTGCGGATCTGCCGTACACCGCATCCCTGGCGAGGCGGCCTTGCGCTGTGAAAACATCAACTGTCCAGCCCAGGCTGCAGAGCGTCTACGCCACTGGGTGAGCCGCGCTGCCGCAGACATCGAAGGTCTGGGTACTGAAACTATTCATGCCCTGATAGCTGCAGGTCTGGTGAACAATGTCGGAGATTTCTACAAGCTGACACAGGACCAGCTGCGCGACCTTTCCCTGAGGCGCACCAAAAAAGATGGCAGCGAAACGACCTTTGGCGACACTATGGCGACCAAAGTCATGGCACAAATCGAGGCCTCGAAAACACGCCCCTTTGCCCGCCTGCTCTTTGGGCTCGGGATTCGCCATGTGGGGGCTACCATTTCTGAACTGTTGACGCAACGCTACGCATCAATGGAC
>WRBW01000053.1 GCA_009784345.1 Coriobacteriia bacterium
CGTGGTTGAATAAGCCCGTCGACCATTAATAGAATTTAGGCATGGAGTCCCGCCTTTGGTGGGACTCCATGGCGTTGTCATCCCGCACTTGATGCGGGATCTCGGGTTTGACCTTATTTCTTTCAGGAAGGCGTCCAATCACGGACGCCTTCTTTTTTCTGCAGAGATTCTTCAGAAACAATTTGTGTGAATATTGTGGACAATTTATCTTCAAAATATGATAGAATGAGCTTCTACAAATCACTATCAGAAGGTGGATGTTATGTTGCTCCTCGCCACGGGAGTGAAATGTATCAACGCTCTTCGTTCCTACATTCATTTCTGCAAACGCACTGGAATTGCCTGTCCTCTTTTTCTGCTTGCATTGGTGAGTGCAAGTATATTTATTGTGCCTGCTGTAGCACTTGCTGACTCAGGCGTTGTGCGAATCTGTGCAGAAAACCTTATTTCGTATGCTATAGCACCAACGGGTGAAATCTATCAATGGGGTGATCGAGGCAATTGCTCGAATGAAATTCCTGATCGGGTCGGTACAGCAAGAAACTGGACTGCCATCGCCGTCTATAATGTTCCGACACCTCTTGATGCTCCTGCAATAAGAGGGAGTAATCTTCTGGCAATCAATTCTTCTGGACAGCTCTTCGAGTGGGAATATTCGGATAACTGGGTAGGTTTAGGGGCTCCAACCATGTGGAGTAAGCCTCCCAGGCGCATTGGGTCTGCGAGCAATTGGCGTAGCATTAGTGGAAGTCAAACTCATGTCTTAGCGATAAACTCTGCGGGTCAACTGTACGCCTGGGGTGACAATACTTGCGGTCAACTGGGTGACGGAACTAAGAGCGCTCGGCAAGCTCCTGTTCGCGTAGGTGCTGGTATTTCGTGGAAGCAGGTCAGTGCCGGCGACTATTTCTCGGTAGGAATAGATACAGATGGCATTATGTACAAGTGGGGCACTAATTACGGACGGCAGTCAGATGACGATGGCGATTACTTGATTTTAACCCCAGAACCTGTTTTTTCTCTTTGGAACTTCGACGATTACCTCGATGACGGAAACGAGGAAGATTTCATTGATGACTGGGTCGACGATGACCCTTTTGACTACTGGGGAGAAGATGATCCCGCTGATGACTGGGATGACGAAGACTTTACTGACGACTGGGAGTTTGAAGACCCCGATGATGACTTTTTTGACATATATTATCTTGATACCTGGATCGCAGTAAGCGCTGGAGTAGACTTCGCTGCAGCAATAAACACTGAGGGCAAGCTGTATACCTGGGGTACCAACACTGATGGGCAATTGGGTAACGGTGACCTTGATAATTTGGGCTATGCTACCCCTACAGAAATTGGCGAATGGGACACTTGGAAAGCAGTAGGTGCAGGTCAGTGCGGTGCCGCGGCGATAAACACGAAGGGGCAACTATTCGAATGGGGTAGAAAAGATGAGGTTTGGGACACATACAAGATAGCTCTCAAGCCAGAAAGGTTAGGCAGTTCAAGTAATTGGGTGTCGGTCAGCAAGGGCAGAAATCATGGCCTGGTTTCAAGCTCTTCAGGTCAACTTTATTCTTGGGGCAATAATGGATGTGGGCAGCTGGGGGATGGTAGTAGAAAAAGTCGCTTGACACCTGTTGCGGTCAGGCCGCTTACCCCGGTCGTTTGGGTTTCATCTTTCAAGCTTTCGACACAGTATAGCGACTATGTTTACGTCGGTTCCCGAAGCAAAATAAATGCCCGTATCCTGCCTGCGAATGCGAGCTCCAAACAAATTACGTGGATTAGCTGGAATAAGAATGTTGCAACCGTTGATAGTCAAGGTTGGGTTACAGCCCTAAAGCCTGGCAAAGCATCCATTGGAGCCTTCATCGAAGGTTTTGGAGGCTGCAGTAATGAAATAGAAGTAAAGGTGCAGCCGGCGCCACGCGGAATTAAGAGCAGTATTCGCAAGTTGAACATGCGACAAGGTTCAAGCTTTGTGGTTCCCATGGTTGTGGACGGAACCAGCAAAACTGTTGAAAACATTGAATGGCGGTCTAGCAACCGACGTGTTGCGACTTTAGAAACCAGCTTTTCGGGACAGCTTAACGCAGCCCACAACAAGAATACGAACCTCACTATTACTGCGGGAAAGCCGGGCAAAGCTAAAATTACGCTGAAAACGAGAAATAATAAGAGTATCACCTATGAAATCAAGGTTAGCAAGGGCTCACGCAGAGGTGTTCGCGCGACGATTGGAAGCCTTCCTCCAAAAGGAACTATGAAGATAGGCACGACTCGAAACCTCAAAGCCCGCCTTTTACCTGCCAACGCAACACATTCAGGAAGACTGTCATGGATCAGCTCGAGACCCAGCGTCGCAAGCATAAATCAAGCTGGAGTCCTGAGGGCAAAGCGAAAGGGTCAGACGACGATAACACTCAAAGTTGGCAATATAACGCAAAGCGCAAAAGTCACGGTCAAATAGCGCAAATTACTTGCAAAAAAGTGTTTACGCGCATAGGCATTCTTGCTATCATTAATCCTTGCGCGATTCCCAGCGCATTTTTTGCTGTGTAATATACGCACAATAAACAGCAGCTTAGCAAATGAAGCGATAGGATAAACAAACATGTATGCAGTGGTGAAAACAGGAGGCAAGCAGTACCGAGTCGCTGAAGGCGACGTGCTGAACGTCGAAAAGCTCGACGCAGCACCCGGCGACGAAGTAGCTCTGGACGTACTGATGCTTTCAGACGGCGACAAAGTCGTAACTGACGCAGGTGCGTTGGCAAAGGCAAAGGTAACGGCTAAAGTTGTCGAAACCTTCAAGGACAAGAAGGTCATCATCTTCAAGTTCAAAAAGCGCAAGGGTTACCGCCGTAAGCGTGGTCATCGTCAGCAGCTTACACGCCTCGAGATCATGAAGGTGAGTGGTTAACAATGGCACATAAAAAAGGATTGGGTTCAACCCGTAATGGTCGCGATTCACGCTCAAAGCGCCTCGGCGTCAAGCGTTTTGCCGGCCAATATGTCAACTGTGGCGAAATCTTGGTGCGCCAGCGCGGAACACGCTTTCATCCTGGTGACCTCGTAGGTCGCGGCAACGATGATACGCTCTTTGCGAAAAGCGCGGGCGTTGTCGAGTTCACGCAAGGCAAGAAGCGCAAGGTTCACGTGCGTCCTGTCGAAGAGGTCGTAGCTTAAAGTTGTGCATCTGCACTTCTCGAGCGAAGTCGAGAGATCTAAGCTCTCGTTTTTGATTGATTTGAAATCCCCTGCGGCAGGTCGCGGGGGATTTTTTGTATTTAGGCTGCCTGTTTGTAAGATAATAATAAGGCGGAGTTTGACCAAACCTGCAGCCCTACAGCGCTTTTTGGGCTGCACTTTTACGAAGGGAATCGTGTGTTTCTCGATCAAGTTTCACTCTATTTAAAATCAGGAGACGGCGGCGCAGGATGTAAATCCTTCCGGCGTGAAAAGCACGTTCCCAAAGGCGGTCCCGACGGTGGTGACGGCGGCAATGGTGGCAGCGTCTACCTCGTTGCTGATGCCAGCCTGTCTTCGCTGGTAGACTACCGCTTCAAACATCACTTTGTCGCAGAGCGTGGCACCCATGGTAAGGGCTCCAATATGGACGGTGCCAATGGGGAAGACCTGCTTTTACCCGTTCCGGTGGGCACGGTTGTCCATGACATGTACAGTAATGAAGTATTGGGCGACCTAGTCATAGACGGTCAGCGACTACTCATAGTTGAAGGTGGTCACGGCGGTCGTGGTAACCCTCACTTTACCACCAGCGTCAGACGTGCACCTGCCTTTGCAGAACTGGGCGAGCCCGGTAAAGAGCGCGACCTGCGCCTCGAGCTCAAGCTGCTGGCTGACGTGGCTTTGGTGGGTATGCCTAGTGTGGGCAAGTCATCACTTATAGCCAAAATGAGCGCAGCAAGACCGAAGATCGCAGATTACCCCTTTACGACCCTGATCCCGAACCTCGGTGTCGTCAAGGTGGGCGACCGCAGTTTTGTTGCAGCAGACGTGCCGGGTCTTATCGAAGGTGCTCATGAAGGCAAGGGTCTGGGTCATGCCTTTCTGCGTCACATCGAACGCAGCGCGCTCATCATGCACATCGTTGACCTCGCTGGCGGCTTTGAAGGTGAAGATCGCGACGTCGTAGAAGACTATAAGATTATCGAAAATGAACTGGTGCAGCACACGGCAGAACTGGTTGACCGTCCTCGCATCGTCGTGGGCAATAAAATCGACGTCGAGGGCGCGCACGAGCGCAGCGAGCAGCTGCAAGCTTACCTCGAAAGTATCGCACCCGACGACGAGTTCAGGCCAGAGCGCGAACGCCAGCTACCTTATTTTGCAATATCGACGCTGACAGGGGAGGGTTTGGACGCACTCCTCCGCTATACGGCTGACCGTGTCCATGACCTGCGTGTTCAGGCAGCCGCCATTGATGCTGCAAAGCGCGAAGAGGACCAGTTCGAGGCGAAGTACATTCACCGCGAAAAGCTGGCTCAAAGGGTCGAAAAAGAGCCCTTCCAGGTGTCGAATCTGGGCGGCGGTGTCTTTCAGGTCAGTGGTGATGTTATCGAGCGCATGGTCATTCAAACCGAATGGGACAACGAAGAGGCGATTTTGTGGCTGCAGGGGCGCTTTGCAAAGCTGGGGCTTGAAAAAGAACTGCTGGCAAAAGGAGCACGCGACGGCGATACGATTCGCATCCTTGATCGCGAATTTGAATTTGAAGCGGGGGCTTAGAAGAAATGACTACCGCTACTACTGATAAGAGAGAGCTCAAGCGCATCGTCGTCAAAGTGGGCTCGAATACGCTGACCAACGATGCAGGTGCCGTCGATCGTCGCTATATCGCAAGCCTTGCTGACCAGCTCTCTGAACTGAACCGCGCGGGGCATCAGGTTGTGCTGGTGTCATCGGGAGCGATTGCAGCAGGACGCGAGCTGCTGGGGCTGACCGCGCGTCCCAAGGACATGGCGACTTTGCAGGCTGCAGCAAGCATCGGCCAGGTCGAACTGATTGAAACCTACAGTGCCGAGTTTGGCCGCTGTCGCACGATGATTGGTCAGGTATTGCTGACGCGCTATGATCTGGACAATCGTCACAGTTATAACCATGCCGTCAACACCTTTGACAAGCTACTGGAACTGGGCAGCATCCCGATTGTGAACGAAAACGACACGGTTGCCATTGATGAGATCAACTTTGGTGACAACGACACGCTGGCGGCCTTGGTTGCTGAAATGATTGGCGCTGACATTGTCGTCATCTTGACCGATGTCGCAGGCCTCTACGACGACGACCCGAACCTGAACCCGGACGCCTCTGTCGTGCCCTGTCTGACAGAAATCGCAGACGACCTACTGGCTGAAACCAGCGCGGGCGGCGACGCGGCAGGCTTGGGCAGCGGGGGCATGCGCAGCAAATTGCAGGCAGCAAAAGTACTGCTTGACGCTGACATTGCGACGGTGCTCTGCAACGGTCGCGACGCCAATGTTGTCGTCGATGCCGTTGAAGGCAAGCCACAAGGAACCTTTATTTGCAGCAACGAGCTGCGTAAAAAATTAGGAATGAACGAACTAGGCTCATAAGGCTTATAAGGAGGAGTTTGACCATGCCAGACGCTGCATTCAAATCTGCAGGAATACCCGTACCCGATGGAAAGAAGGCTCCGCAGGACGCGCCTCCTGCTGCAAAAGTCACTGAAACGCTCGAGGATGCTTCGGGCAAGGACCTGGCGGTAGCCGGTGCCTCCGTTGATGGCGACGTCACGGCGGGTCTTGCGCTCACTGACGCTGATAGCGTCGAAGGGCAGGCACTTGCCGCGAGGGCTGCTTCAAAGGTGCTTGCCAAAGCTCCTATAGAGCAGCGCAATGCCGCGCTTGTCGCCATGGCAGCAGAGCTCAAGCTGCATGAAAATGCGATTCTCACCGCGAACGGTTTCGACATCGAGTCCGCGCGCGATGAGGGCATCGAAGAGGGCTTGATTGACCGTCTGATGCTTAATCCAGAGCGCCTCGCTGCTTGCAGACATGCCCTGGCAGAGCTCGTCACGCAGCCAGATGTCATCGGTGAAATTATCGAGGGGCGTACCATAACGGCGGGCATCAAAATGAAGCAAGTCAGGGTTCCCCTGGGAGTCGTCGGCATGATTTATGAAGCGCGTCCCAATGTGACCATTGATGCGGCAAGCATTGCGATAAAGACAGGAAACGCCATCTTGCTGCGCGGAGGCAAGATTGCAGCACGCACCAATGAGGCCCTGGCAGATATCTTGCAGACAGCCCTCGTTGATGTCGGTCTACCTGCAGACGGCATCCAAAACCTCGATGCCAGTAGCCGTGAAAGTGGCAACGAGCTCATGCAGCTACACGGCATTGTTGATGTGTTAATTCCGCGTGGTGGGGCAGGACTTATCAAGAACGTTGTTGAGAACTCGAAAGTTCCGGTTATTGAAACGGGCACGGGCAATTGTCATATCTACCTGCATGAAGACGCAGACCCTGACATGGCCTACGACATTGTCATGAACGCAAAGTGTCAGCGACCCAGCGTCTGCAATGCCGCAGAATCACTACTGGTAGATTTGAGTGTTGCCCGCAAGTTGCTACCCAGGATTATGGATGATCTGGTGGCATCAGGCGTCATGCTGGTCTGTGGTGAGCGCACCCTAGCGATTGCCCATGAGGCGGGTATCTCAAAAGATAAACTGATGCGTGCCTCTGAAGAGGACTGGGGTCGTGAATACCTTGACATGACCCTGAGCGTCAAAATTGTCGAAGATCTCGATGTGGCCATCGCGCATATAAACAAATACGGGACATCGCATTCAGAGGCCATTGTGACCACTGATTACCATGCTGCACAAAAGTTCACGCAAGAAATCGATGCTGCGGCTGTCTACGTCAATGCTTCCACACGCTTTACTGACGGGGGCGTCTTTGGCCTGGGTGCAGAGATTGGGATATCAACTCAAAAGCTGCATGCCCGCGGGCCCATGGGGGCAACAGCGCTTACCTCAACGAAGTTTATTCTCGAAGGCAACGGCCAGATTAGATCATGACGCGCAAAATTGGAATACTCGGCGGGACTTTTGACCCGGTGCACATAGGACATCTGGTCTGTGCTGAAGATGCACTGCAAAGCTTTGGTCTTGACCGTGTCATATTCATGGTGGCGGGAAAGCCTGCCTTCAAAGA
>WRBW01000054.1 GCA_009784345.1 Coriobacteriia bacterium
AGGCCTGCCCTTGCCCCAGGGACTGTCCCAGAAAGGCTCGCCGGGCTTTACGGCCTTCCACAAGGCAAAATCAAGCGGGTCACGCTTTGCGCTGTCGACCTCTTTGCGCGTACCATGCATCAGGTCATCAACATCGCGCCCCGAAAGCTTACCGTAGTCGGGAAAGCTGCGTACCGAAAAGTAGACATCCCCGCCCTTGCCTTCAGGCTCGTAGGCATGTCCTTTTTCGATGAGCTCCTCGATGAGCTCAATCATTTCATCAATCGATTCAGTCGCCTTGGGGCGCACCGTGGGGTCTTGCACCCCAACCGAGCGCATGTCAGACACAAAGGCGTCCGTGTAAAAACGCGCAATCTCCTCAGGGGTCTTGCCCTCTTCATGTGCCCGCACGATGATTTTGTCATCAACGTCGGTGATATTTTGAATAAAAGTCACCTCAAAGCCGCGCCAACTGAGGTAGCGCCTGATGACATCAAAGGACAAAAAAGTGCGCGCATTGCCCACGTGGATGTAGTTGTAGACCGTCGGCCCACAGACATACATGCTGATTTTGCCCTCTTCTTTGGGCTCGAATGATTCTTTAGTTCTGGTAAGTGTGTTGTAGATTTTCATAAGCGCAATTATAGCAAGAGCGCCGTGCCCTTAAGAAATGAGGAGCGATATTTATGAGCCATTAAAGACTTCAATTTCCTTGACGATGTCAGCCGTGCTCATTGCCATGGCACTGACGGGGAGTGCGTCCAGTACCCGCGAACCATAATTCTTTGTCAGCACACGACTATCTGCCAGGACAACGACCCCGCTGTCAGTCGAGCTTCGCACCAACCGGCCAACAGCCTGCTTTAGCTCGAGTATAGCCTCTGGCAGGTCATAGCGTGCCCAGGCACCGCGCCCGTAGACGTGGTTGCGCTCGCGTGCTAAAGGCGTGTTGGGGCTCCCAAAAGGCAGCTTTGGAATGACGATGCAGCGCAGGGTGTCACCGCTGGCATCAAAGCCTTCCCAGAAAGACTTCGTCGCAAGCAGGGATGCCTGGTAGTCTGCAATAAAGCGCTCCTGCAAAACGCGCATGGTCAACATGCCGTCTTGGGCCAGGACGTCAATCCCTTCGGGTCGCAAGTCATCTTGCAAGACATCACGGCAGTTCAGAAGGTCGCGCCTACTAGTAAAGAGTGTCAGCACACCGCCCTTGCTTGCCAGATGCACCTGTCTCAGCAGCGAGATAAGCTGGCTCGACCATCCCCTTTCAGGGGGGGCCGGCATATCGGTGGGAACAAAAATCCGCATGAGACTTTCCAAGTCATAGCTGCTTTGCAGCTGCAGGGTCGACCAGATCTCAGGCTCGAGGGTGTCAAGCCCCACGCCGCTGCTAAAGCGGGAAAAGGATTGCCCGACCGCCAAAGTAGCCGAGGTAAAAATTACGCTCTCTGCCCGGTCGAGCAGCTCATCTGCGACCTTCTCCCCCACTTCGAGCTGGGCAATCTCGAAAGCTGCCGTCCGCTTTCCCTGGTAGGCACGGCTCAAATACAGGGAATACACGAAGTTTTCTTCAGGCTCATTAATGGCAAGGGTCAAGGCCTGCGCCAGATCACCCAAAATGGCAACAACTCCAGCAAGATCGCTTAGCTCTGCAGGCGGCGTCTTTTCATCGCTGCTGTCAGCGTAAGACCGTAGCTGGTCCTTACACAGACCAATCAAGGCTTGCAGCTCTTGTAGCAGGTTAGTCCCCACGCTGCACAGGGCTCCCCAGGCACTGCTTTCGCGCAACTCTGGCCCAATCCAGTGAGTCTTTGCAGCCGTGCCAGCTTGATATGAGCTCGCATAGGGCGAGTTTTCTTTCAGGCTTTTATGGCCATCAAGATCTTGTGCATAGGCAAAAAAATTGTCGCTGAGGGTGTCCATGCTCTGCAGCAGCTTCTGGATTTCACCTGCGGTCTCCTCATGTTTTTGCAGCTCAGCGGCTGACATATGCGAAGGTGCTTCAAGCAGCAGACGCTTGACAAGACCGCGCGAACCCGCCAGCTGGCGCAGCGCAAGCCCGAGCTCACGTTCGTCAAAGCTCAGGCTCAACTGTTTGCGCGCCTCTGCTTCGAGGTTGTGGGCTTCGTCCACCGCCCAATAGCGAATCGGTGGCAGAATCTTGCCTTCAGCAGCCGAGTTACGAAAGAGCAGCGAGTGATTGGTCACCACAATGTGGGCGCTCTTTGCAATCTTTCTGGCACCGTGAACGTAGCACTGATGATAATAAGTGCAGCGACGCCTCATGCAGTCGGCAGAACTGGCAGCGCAGACGCGTTTGTCCGTGTAGTTTAGCGGCAGGTTGGCAGAACTGAGCTCTGCCCAGCTGGTCTGCGAAATCCAGCACAGCAGTTGCGCTAAGGCCAGCTTGTTGCGTCTGACAAAATCATCATCAGGATCTTGCAGCAAGGCATTTACCTTACGCAAGCAGGGATAGTGCGAATAGCCCTTTAGGGCTGCGTAGCGCAAGCCCGGCAACTGGGCCGCAAGGAGCGGTAGTTCTTTGCCAATCAGCTGGTCGGTCAAGGCGTTTGTCTTTGTGGCTACTCCCACGTTGAGTTGATTTTCAAGAGCAAGGCGCGCCAGGCACACCAAGTAGGCAAGCGACTTACCGACACCCGTACCTGCTTCTACGGCGAGGTGCTTGCGCCCCTCAAAAGAATCTCTGATCGCAACCGCCATCTGCAGCTGTTCGGGCCGCGACTCAAAGCTGGCATACATGTGACCAGCAAGACCTGCCTCTGACAAGTCCTGTTCAATAGCCTCAACGCTGGGTAAGCGCACTTCAGCCTTTGTGCGTGCGTCCAGTAAATCTTCGGCCGGCTGCCCCTTGATACTGGTCTGCCGCAGCGCCTTGAGCCTTAGGGTGGTCGAGCCGGTAGACCCGGCATAGAGGTCTGCAACCGTCGCTATCCATCTTTGTTCTGGCGCCGTCTTAAACATTCCTGGTAGGCTGCGCAAAACGCTCTTATCAAGCTTGCTCATGCCCACCAGTGCAATACGCCACATGCTGCACAAGCCGCGCACATCAGCAAGGGCGCGGTGTGCCTGCGCGTAGTCATCAGGACTGAAGGCGCGCATCATATCCTCGAGCTTGAAGGATTTCAGCAGCGGCAGCCCAAGGCGCAAAAAGACGATGGAATCAATCCAGGCTCCGGGCAGTGATGGACGCACTCCCCCACTGAAGAGGTCTCCGACTGTAGCTTGCGCCAGTGCCGCTTCAACAAAACCTTTGTCAAAAGCCGCATTGTGCGCCAGAATGTCGCAGTCACCAATAAATTCAAGAATGTCTGCGGCGACTTCACTAAAGCTCGGCGCATCTGCCACGTCTGCATCGCTAATACCAGTGAGCTCGGTGATTTCACGCGGAATGGGAACGCCCGGGTTGAGGTAGCTTTGGTATTCTGCGATGATTTCAGGGCCACGCATTTTGGCAATCGCGATTTCGATGATGGCATCGCGGGCAGGCGACACGCCTGTCGTTTCAGTGTCAAGGACACAGATTTCATCCTCAAAGCCAAAGCTCTGGTCGAGGGCATCTGCTGCATATGAGGCATAGGCGGCAGCGTATTTCTGCGTCGTATCAGGTCCCAGCCCCGGCGAAAGTAGACCGCTTACGCGGTCTACTAATTCAGTGCTATGGTCGTTGGCTGGCTTCAGAAACTTGAGTCCTTAGTCGGTCTGACTTGCTGCAGCATCAGGCTCGCCATCACCGTCAAGCAGGGATGTTTGCTCTGGACCTGACTCGTCTTTTTGGCCAGCGCTGCGCTTCTTTTCACTGGATACGCGGGCAATGGCACTAACGCGGTCGCTGTCGCCGACGTTCATCACCTTGACGCCTTGGGTCGATCTACCCAGAAGGCTGATGTCTTTGACCTTGACGCGAATCATGATGCCTTCTTCGCTCATGAGCATCAGCTCATGGTCGTCGCTGACAATCTTCATGCCTACCAGCAGGCCCTTCTTCGGCGTCATGACAATGGTCTTGACGCCCTGGCCGCCGCGTTTGTGGACGGGGTATTCTACAATGTCGGTGCGCTTACCAAAGCCGCGCTCGGTCACGACAAAGAGCTGTGAATCTGCAGGGGCTATTTCCATACCCAGCACGTGTTCACCTGGCTTGACGGTCATGCCCTTTACGCCGCGGGTATCGCGACCCATGGGGCGCGCCTGGTCTTCTTCGAACAAAACTGCCTTGCCGGCACTAGATACCATGATGACGTTTTGGTCAGCATGCACGCGACGCACGCTGATAAGCTCATCACCATCGTTGAGGCTAATGGCGATGATACCGCCAGAATGCACACGGCTGTAGGCCTTAAGGTTCGTCTTCTTGATCATGCCTTCAGCGGTTGCAAAGAGCAGGTTTTCATCTTCGGGGAAGTCCTTCGTGTTGATGACGGCAGCAATGCGCTCATCTTTTTCAAAGGGCAGCAGGTTAACGACGGCCGTGCCCCGCGCGTGTCGCGAGCCTACGGGCAGCTCATGAACCTTCAGGGTGTAGACCTTGCCCTTGGTCGAGAAGAACAGCACGTAGTCATGGGTACTTGCCACAAACATGCTTTCTACAAAGTCGTTGTCTTTCAGGTTAACCCCTGCAACGCCCTTACCGCCGCGCTTTTGCTGGCGATAGGTGGCAACGGGCAGACGTTTAACATAGCCAGCTTTTGTGATGTTGACGACCATGTCTTCTTCAGCGATGAGGTCCTCGACATCGAGGATGCGTGCGTCCCCACCAATGCTTGTGCGGCGAGCCACGGCAAACTTCTCTTTGATTTCTGCCATTTCATCTTTGATCGTCTGCAGAATCAGGCTTTCATCCCCCAGCAGCTTTTCAAAGTAGGCAATCTTTTCGCGCAGTTCCGCCAATTCGTTTTCGATTTTTTCACGCTCGAGGCCCTGCAGGCGACGCAGTTGCATCTCGAGAATCGCCGTTGCCTGGATTTCACTAAGGGTGAATCGCTGCATCAGGCGCTGCTTTGCGTCATCGTAGCTTTCACGGATGACCTTGATGATGGCATCAATGTTGTCCAGAGCTATGACATAACCTTCCAGCAAATGGGCGCGCTCACGCGCTTTACGCAAGTCGTATTCCGTACGACGGCGAATGACGATTTGCTGGTGAACAATGTAGTGCTGCAGCATCTCGCGCAGGGACAGTACCTGGGGCACGCCGTCAACCAGGGCAAGCATGATGACACCAAAGCCCTGCTGCAGTTGCGAGTGCTTGTACAGCTGGTTGAGCACCACATTGGGGTCTGCGTTGGCCTTCAGCTCGATGACGATGCGCATACCCTTGCGGTCTGATTCGTCACGCAGACCGCTGATATCGATGATCTTTTTGTCCTTGACCAGATCATTGATTTTTTCAAGCAGGTTGTTTTTGTTCAGCTGGTAAGGAATTTCAGTAATAATCAGCTTTTCGCGCTTCGTACTGGTCTTTTCGACATGTGCCTTACCGCGCACCGTAATAGAGCCGCGCCCGGTCTCGTAGGCACTCTTGATGCCAGCATTACCCATAATGGCACCTGCCGTGGGAAAGTCAGGACCTGGCATGACCGTCATGAGCTCTTCATTTGTGGCATCAGGGTTGTCGATAAGCATGGTCGTGGCATCGATGACCTCGCCCAAGTTATGGGGCGGAATATTGGTCGCCATACCAACGGCAATACCTGAAGAACCGTTGACCAACAGGTTAGGATAGCGCGAAGGCAAGACCGTAGGCTCTTTGAGCGAATCATCATAGTTCGGACCAAAGTCGACGGTTTCTTTTTCCAGGTCGCGCAGGAGCTCCATCGACACCTTTTGCAGGCGCGATTCGGTATAACGCATGGCCGCAGGCGCGTCCCCGTCGATAGAGCCAAAGTTACCGTGACCATCTACCAGAGGCACGCTCATAGCAAAGTCCTGCGCCATACGTACCATGGTGTTGTACACCGCTTGGTCGCCATGAGGATGGTACTTACCAATCACTTCACCGACGGTCCAGGCAGATTTCTTAAAGGGCTTGTTGGGTGTCAACCCTGATTCGCTCATCGCATAAAGAATGCGGCGATGGACAGGCTTCAGACCATCGCGAACATCAGGCAATGCACGTGAAACGATAACGCTCATCGAGTATTCAAGAAATGACTGGCGCATCTCTTGGTGCAGCGATATAGGCAGTACCGTCGACCCGTCATCAACGGGAATCGGAATACGTGCTTGGTTTAGTTTTTCGTCAGCCACTCTGTCTCCTTAAGGTGGTTGGCCAAAATTGCATTAAACTCAGTTGGTGTGATGGGCGGATGCGGGGGGCCGCTGGCTGAACACGACGCGTAGTAACTACGCGAGTGGACAGGCGGTGGTTCCCTGCGCCGTCCAGTGCATCAAATGTCTAAGAACCGGACGTCTTTGGCATGATTCTGGATAAACTCCTTGCGGGGCTCAACCTGATCACCCATCAAATCGGTGACCGTTTGCTCGGCAAGCATGGCCTCCTCGATGCTCACGCGCAAAAGCGTGCGCTTCTTCGGATCCATCGTGGTCTCCCATAGCTGGTCAGGGTTCATTTCACCCAGACCTTTGTAGCGTTGAATGTTGTACTTCGTGCCTTCAGGCACTTTTGCCAAAGCCTCTTCGAGCTCTTTGTCTGAATACAGATATTCTGACTTGCGCCCAACGCTCAGTTTGTACAGCGGTGGCTGGGCAATGTAGACGTATCCTGCCTCGACCATTTCGCGCATATAGCGATAAAAGAAGGTCAGAATCAGGATGCGGATGTGAGCGCCGTCGACATCAGCATCTGTCATGATAATAGCCTTGTGATAGCGAACCTTATCCAGGTCAAAGTCATCGCCGACTCCTGTGCCCATGGCGGTAATCATCGCCTGGAGCTCCTTGCTAGAATAGGCCTTGTTTTGACCTGCGCGCTCGACGTTCAAGATTTTACCGCGCAGGGGCAAGATTGCCTGGAAGCTACGGTCACGAGCCTGCTTAGCACTACCACCTGCACTGTCACCCTCGACAAAGTAGATTTCAGTCAAGGCGGCATCATTGAGCGAGCAGTCAGCAAGCTTACCGGGCAGGGTTGAAGAGCCCAGCATGTTGTCACGGCGCGACATCTCGCGGGCATTACGGGCCGCCTCGCGCGCCTTTGCAGCCTGCGCCGCCTTATTGAT
>WRBW01000055.1 GCA_009784345.1 Coriobacteriia bacterium
ACCTTTGCTGACAAATATCCCGCGGTGGAAACGATACAGGACTATGTCGAAAGTGCGCTGATAAACGGCGGTTATCTCGAGACAGCTCGTGCCTACATTGTTTACCGTGAAAAGCGTCGCAAGGCACGTAGTGACCTGCAGACCCTGGTGAACGTCGAGACTTCGATGAATGAATACCTTGACCGCTTGGACTGGCGCGTTCAGGCCAATGCGAACCAAGGTTATTCGCTGGGCGGGCTTATCTTGAACGTGTCGGGCAAGGTAGTTGCCAACTACTGGCTGTCTCATGTCTATCCCCAGGCGGTTGGCGAGGCACATCGCAATGCTGATCTTCACATCCATGACCTCGATATGCTGTCAGGCTACTGCGCTGGCTGGTCTTTGCGCACGCTGCTGAACGAAGGTTTAAACGGCGTTCCGGGCAAAATCGAGGCAGGTCCGCCTAAGCATCTATCTTCGGTCGTCGGGCAGATGGTGAACTTCCTGGGCACGCTGCAAAATGAGTGGGCTGGTGCGCAGGCCTTCTCTTCTTTCGACACCTATCTGGCACCCTTTGTGCGTGTCGACAATCTATCCTACGACGAGGTCTACCAGTCGATTCAGGAACTGGTTTATAACCTGAACGTGCCCTCACGTTGGGGTACGCAGACCCCCTTTACGAACCTGACCTTCGACTGGGTCTGTCCTGAAGATCTGGCAGGCGAACACCCGCTGATTGGCGGCGTCCCTGTTGACTTCACCTACGGCGAGCTGCAGACAGAGATGGACATGATCAACCGCGCCTACATCGAGGTCATGACAAAGGGCGACGCTTTGGGACGCGTCTTTACCTTTCCGATTCCAACCTACAACATCACCAAGGACTTTCAGTGGGACAGCGAGAATGCCGACCTGCTGTTTGAGATGACGGCAAAGTACGGTCTACCCTATTTCCAGAACTTCCTGAACTCTGATCTTGAGCCCCACATGGTGCGCTCGATGTGCTGCCGCCTGCAGCTGGATCTGACCGAACTGCTGAAACGCGGAAATGGGCTCTTTGGTTCTGCCGAGCAAACCGGTTCGCTGGGTGTTGTGACCGTCAACTGTGCGCGCTTGGGGCACACTTTCGCCGGCGACGAGGCGGGACTTTTTGCCCGCACCGAAGAGCTGCTGACGCTTGCCAAAACGAGCCTCGAGCTAAAGCGCAAGGTCATCCAGGGCTACATCGACGGCGGACTCTTTCCCTACACGAAGCGCTATTTGGGCACGCTGCGCAATCACTTTTCGACCATCGGCGTCAACGGGATTAACGAGATGATTCGCAACTTCACGGGGGACGCAGAAGATATCTCGACGCCTTGGGGGCATAGCTTTGCCGTGCGTTACCTGGACTTTATTCGCCATGCGCTGACGGATTTTCAAGAGGAAACCGGCCATCTGTACAACCTTGAGGCAACGCCTGCAGAAGGCACCACCTACCGTTTTGCCCGCGAGGACAAAAAGCGCTTTGCGGACATCCTACAGGCCGGCAGCGATGAAAACCCCTACTACAGCAATAGCAGTCAGCTACCCGTGGGCTTCACGAGCGACCCCTTTGACGCATTGTCGCGTCAAGAGGAACTGCAGTCAAAGTACACCGGCGGCACGGTTTTGCATCTGTATTTGGCAGAACGCCTCGATTCGGCTGCTGCCTGCAAAAGCCTGGTGAAGCGCTCGCTTGAAAGCTTCCGCCTACCCTACTTGACGATATCGCCGACCTTTTCGATTTGTCCGCACCACGGCTACCTAGCTGGCGAATACGAGCTGTGTCCGCAGTGCAGCGATGATACACCCTGCGAAGTGTGGACCCGCGTCATGGGCTACCACCGCCCGGTGTCGTCTTTCAACAATGGCAAGCAAAGCGAATTCGCAGAACGTGTCTACTACGCCGAAGCAAGCGACGCGGCCTAAATGCATGCACAAGCTGTCATAGCGCAAGAGCTTGAGCGTCATCCCCTTGTGGCGGAGTGCGTCCACACCCGCCACATCAACGGCAGCGATAATCGCAGTCAGGTCGACCATCGCATCGGTGGCTTTCAGCCCTTTTCGACGCTCGACTGGCCAGGACGTATGGCTGCCGTCATTTTTGTCAAAGGCTGTCCCTGGAAGTGTGCCTACTGTCATAACCGGCACCTGATGACGAGCAAGCAGGGGGCGGGTGACCTGCGATGGTCGAGCATTTTGGGTGAACTGGAAAGACGCACGGGTTTTTTGGACGCCGTTGTGTTTTCAGGAGGCGAGCCCCTTGCGAGCCCCCACTTGGTACAGATGATGCATGAAGTCAAGGCTCTGGGCTATCGCGTGGGACTACACACCAACGGGGCTGACCCGGTGAAACTGGGCGTACTCCTCCATCAGATGCCACGCCTTGTTGACTGGGTGGGACTTGATGTGAAGGCGACTGCCGATGATTACGATGAGCTGACGGGGGTGGCGGGCAGTGGTGCTGCGATGCGCTCGAGCTTGGGTGTGCTGCAAGGGTCAGGTGTCGACTATGAGCTGCGCACGACGGTCTATCCCGGGGTGTTTGATGAGGCGAGGCTGTGTCAGCTGGGAAGTGAGCTTTTGGCTGCTGGTGAGAAGCGTTGGGTACTGCAAAGTTGTCGCGAGCTCGGGTCTACGCGCGACATGCCACGGAGTTTTGATTTAGAAGCTGTGCAGTGTCAGCTCATCAGACAGGGCTTCGAGTCCGTCACTATCCGCTGAAGTCTCGTAGCGATTACCTTAACAAAGCCCTTGCAGCTGCTTGACTGCAAGGGCTTCAACAATTCTTATTGTGCAGTCGCCCCGCATCGAGTGCGGGGCGACTATTGCTCAGTTTTCGCGTGACTAACTAGTACGTGGCGGTCTCTGGGTCATAGTGCAGAATCTGCCAGATAACGCCGAACTTGTCTTCGACACTGGCATAGAGATCTGAAAAGAAAGTCTTGCTGGGGGCGGTCAGGACGGTGCCGCCTTCGCTCAGTGCCTCGAAGGTGCGGGTGACCTCTGCTGTGTCGGCAAAGCTGACGGTTGGCGAGATGTTATTACCCTTTGTGAAGCTCGAGCCTGATGGGAAGTCCATGAACATGAGCGTCATGTTACCCATGGGGATGCCGGCATACATAATGCGGTCTTTATCTGCATCTGGCACGGTGTAATCATCCGAGGGTGGCGTGTCAGAGTACTTCATGACATTCTCGATGGGCGCACCAAATGCCTTCGAGTAGAATTCGAGCGCTTCAGCGCACTGGCCATCAAAGTTAATGAACATTTCACATAACATGCGGTCTCCTTTGCCCTTGCGGTCACGACACCTCAGCTTACCACGACGAAGGATGGAGTCTCATGCAATCTTTAAGGAATTTCTCGCTTAAACCTGGGATAGTCTAGACCCTTGTGGTAGCCTGGATATTGAGCATGTCCGAGCCCGATGCTATACTCTTTATAGTGAACATTTGAGCGTATTTCAAGATGGGAATGGTTTCATTGAGTACCTTTACTTTTATCGACTTATTTGCAGGCATCGGCGGTATTCGCCTTGGATTCGAGAGCATCGGCGGCTCCTGTGTGTTTACCAGCGAGTGGAACGAATGGGCCAAGAAGACCTACCAGGCAAATTTCGAGTCTAATCATGAGATTGCTGGGGACATCTCTCAAGTCGCGACAAGTGACATTCCAGACCATGATGTACTCTTAGCCGGCTTTCCTTGTCAACCATTTTCTATCGCAGGCGTATCTAAGAAGAATTCTCTCGGGAAGGCCCACGGGTTCAAATGCTCAACTCAGGGCACACTCTTTTTTGACATCGCAAGAATCATCTCGGACAAGCAGCCGAAAGCTTTCCTTTTGGAAAATGTCAGAAACCTCGTTTCACACGACAAGGGGAATACCTTCAAAGTAATTCTCAACACCTTGGAAAATGAATTAGGTTATACCGTTCACTGGAAAATAATCGACGGGCAGTCTTGGGTTCCACAACACAGAAAGAGAATAATGATTGTTGGATTCCGAGAAGACTCTGGCTTTGACTGGAGCAAGCTTGAGATTCCTCGTCGCGGTCCAGCTCTGAGCGATATTCTCCATCCTGAAGACGGTACTGAGGGCCCAATTGACCCATACACTGAGGGCGATATAGGTACTGTTTCATCAAAGTATACTCTCTCGGATAAATTATGGCAGTATTTGCAAAATCATGCGGCTAAACACAGGGCCAAAGGAAATGGCTTTGGCTTTGGTCTTGCAGAAAGTAGTGGTATCTCTAGGACTTTATCCGCTCGCTATTACAAGGACGGCTCAGAGATACTGATTGCACAAGGCGCTGACAAGAACCCCCGAAGGCTTACCCCTCGCGAGTGTGCTCGACTAATGGGATTTGATGACAGTTTCGAAATAGTAGTTTCTGATACCCAAGCTTACAAGCAATTCGGCAATTCGGTTGTCGTACCTGCGATCAAAGCTGTCGCCGATGCGATGAAGCCTCATATTATCCACTCGGTTGAGAATTCAACAAAGGCTGAATGTGTCGAACAGCGGGCGGTAGCATAGCCATGCCGAGGACAAGTTGGGGCTCCCTCTCCCAGTACTTTGAGGCTATTGCTGTCAAAGATCTTTCAGTAGTTGAAGTTGAGAAAAACAGAAGCAACCAGCATGAATTCAATGCAACTGCTGAACTTAAGAGAGTTTTTGGCGCAGAGAGACGAGAGTGCCCAACGCAATTTGTCTACTTAAGTGACTCAGATTCGAGCGGTGCAACCGAGAGCGGCTCTCTTACCTGGTACGATGCAAGAGAAAAGCATCCGACAAGGTCAGAGTTCAGACTATATTACACAGCCTCACAGATTCTCGATAAAGCACAGGCAGGTGACCATCTCTATATCTGCCTGCGGAAAGACGGCTCAGTGCTGGCAGTCGTCGCAAAATCACAATCGACCATCTCAAGCCAGCTCTCCTATCTTTTTGGGCTACAAATAGTCGCCCTGGATCACTTTGTCACACTTGACGAGGGAGATCTAAGTAAAAGACAGCTGAGCTATGCATCACAGCAAATCCTTGAATTAATCGGGATTAGTGCAAGCTCGAGTCTAGACGCTCAAATGCAAGAAATGATTGAGCACTTTGACGGCACACTACCCTCAACAGAGGTGTTTTCTTCCTATGCAAGATCTACGGTTAAACATGCCTCACCAATTGGTGACCCCGACGAAACGCTGGTTGCATGGCTCGAGCGAGAGGAGTTACTCTTCAGAGCCTTCGAGAAATCGCTTCTTTTGGATCGCGTTCAAGCAGGATTTGATGATGTAGATGACTTTCTGAAAGTATCAAATTCTGTTCGTAACAGAAGGATGTCACGCGCAGGTCTTTCGTTTGAAAACCATATCGATGTCTTGCTCGAACTCAATGGCGTGGAGTTCGACAGAGGTAAGCTTACCGAGAATCGAGCTAAGCCTGATTTCGTATTTCCGTCGATTGCTGCCTACCATAATCCTGCATTTTCTGATGGTTTGCTCACCATGCTCGGTGCCAAAACAACATGCAAGGATCGCTGGAGGCAGGTTCTTGCCGAAGCAGAAAGAATTCCCCAAAAACACTTAATTACAATTGAGCCTGCAATTAGCAGCAATCAAACATCTGAAATGAAAGCCCACAATCTCCAGCTAGTGGT
This sequence comes from Coriobacteriia bacterium, assembly GCA_009784345.1. Lineage (GTDB taxonomy): Bacteria > Actinomycetota > Coriobacteriia > WRKU01 > WQUG01 > WRBW01. The sequence continues at coordinate 5,663 of WRBW01000055.1, forward strand.
CCCAGTCTCGATTCAAGAGAGTTATACCGCCCATCAGAGAAAGTGGCTCATTTCAGTCAAGGAATTTATCGAACTCGTACTACACAAGCAAAATTCTCTTTAATTGCTGCTAATTAGTTGTCGGAGAGGATGGTGCCTTCGATTGAGAAGACGACCGAGCGCACGGGGATGTCCTTGCCGTTAGCCTTAACAGCAGCGCGGACGGCACGCTCAATACCGTCGCAACAGGGTACTTCAATGCGCGTCACGGTAATCGAGTTCAAATCATTATTCGTAAAGATAGCAGCCAGCAGGTCCGTGTAATCGACCTCATCAAGCTTGGGGCAGCCAATGATGCGCAGCTTACCACCCAAAAACTCTTCGGCGAATTTTGGATAGGTGTAGGCGCAGCAGTCTGCCGCAACCACCAGGTCTGCGCCGTTGTAGAAATCTGCAACAGGGGGCACGAGCTTCATCTGCAGCGGCCACTGAACAGAACCGGCACGCACGGCAGAACCTGGGCAGCCTCCACCAGCAGGAGCCCCAGCAGGTACGTGAGCTGCCGCAACCTTTGACGAAGCGTCAATAGTAGCCTCATCTGGCCCCTCGATGTCCTTTTCAACAAAGGTAATCGCGCCCGCAAGACACATGGGCAGGCACACACCCAAACCATCGCAATAGTCCTCGCGCATGAGCTTTGCCTTGCCATTTTCAAAGCCGATGGCACTTTGCTGACAGGCCAGCACGCACTGACCACAACCGGTGCACTTATCTTGATCTATGTGAATAATCTTGCGCTTCATAAGCTGCTCTTTTCTATCAGTGAGTTTTTCCATTGCTCGCGCTGTGCGAGCAGCTGGGGCATGCCCTCAGCTACCTCGCGGTTCCAGGTTTGGGCGTACTCCCCCGCTTTAATTTCCTTGAGGAGAGCGTCCATTTCCCGCCGCACGTCATCAGATATTATACGCCCTCCTGCGTGGAGGGCACCGAATTCAGCGGTGTTGCTGATGTTTTCGAACATGCCCGCGAAACCGCGCTCGACAATCATGTCCAGAATCAGTTTTGCCTCATTGACGCATTCGTAGTAGGCGAGTTCTGGCGCGATGCCGGCGTCGACCATGCTGTCAAAGCCTGCTTTGATGAGGCTGGTCATGCCGCCGACGATGACGGCCTGTTCGCTGAAGAGGTCAGCGGTCGTCTCTTCTTCAAAGGTGGTCTGGAGGATCGCCACGCGGTCTGAGCCGAGTGCGGCGGCGTAGGCTAGGGCGAGCTCTTCTGCCTGTCCGCTGGGGTTTTGCGCTGTAGCGACCAGCGCTGCTACCCCGCTGCCTTTTTCGAACTGGCTGCGCACGGCAGGACCGATGCCTTTGGGGGCAACCAGGATGATGTCTGTTGCGGGGTCTGGGTCAACGAGGCCGTAGGTCAGAGCATAGCCGTGGGCAAAGCCAACCGCCTTGCCTTCAAGGCTGCTAATTTGACCCAGTTCGGCATAGACTTCTGCGTGCGTTTC
>WRBW01000056.1 GCA_009784345.1 Coriobacteriia bacterium
TATCAAGCCCGCGTGTGTCGATAAATCTCGTCGTCGTTTTTGTCGTCATAATGAAGCAATTGTACCGTTCTTTTGGGGGAGTATTCCCAGTAATCTGCCGCAAAGCAGGAATTGTTCAGGCCTAGGCGAGCTCTTTTGAGCCTAAAAGAGCTGATTGCAGCCGATACCAGCGCCTGTCGGCTATAATGATTGCTAGGGAAGGCGCGTATGCAGCTTTGATGCACGCGCGCAAGTAGATGATTGATAAGAGTAGTATGCACAAACGAACTGCCGCCATAACAAAGCACTCAAAAAAGCTTTCAGCAAAACTAGCGCTGCTTCTGGCTGCAGGGCTTCTGGTCTTTAGCGCCCTTGCGGCACTGGACCCATCGCTTGTTGGCTACACCATTGTCGCAGGTACCGGAACCACCAGTGCCTCAACTTCAGGCTCGCTGCTGCAACCGACGCCAACGCCACCACCGCTTTCACCCGGCCAGGTCTGGGTGGAAAAATCCATTGTCTACAACCAGACGGGTGGCGCCTATGACGGCACCATTACCGTTACCTTGACCGCACAGGCCGCGACTTATACTGATGCTTCGGGTAGTGTGGGCACACTCCCTCTGGTGCAAATGCCCAGCGGCGACTATGTGACGGTTACGGATGACTTGGGTATGTTTGGCATGCTGACCTCGCCCTTGCCGGCGGGCGTGACGCTTGATACGACGGGCGCGACTCCCGTTGTTACCTGGGATATTACGAATCAGCAGGCGCTAATAGCGGGGCCGATTTCAGTGTCCTATGACATCACCATGGCGACGACGGCGAACCAGCCCTATGTGACGAACTTTTGGTATGAAACCGGCATTGCAAACGTCGTTTTCGAGCCTACGGTAGGAAATCCCTATTACTACACACTGCAAGAGACCACCTACTACCAGTTCGAGATATCCATGAACTGGAACAACGGGACAGGGCTGAACAGCGGTGCCATTATGGATAACGCTACCGGTCAAACGATCGTCTTTCCAAAAAATATTTCACCTCAAAACCAGCCCGCCTACACGGCGACAGGTGCGATGAACACAGCAGGTGGCTGGAACTGGTGGCCGCAAAACACCGCGACGCGTTCGCAGGCAGCGACGGTTGTGACCGCCAGCGGCACGCAGTACTACAGTTGGCAGCTGCAGTGGACGCAGGCAAGCGGGCAGAAGTCCTACTATTTTACGGTTAAGGATCTGGGCGGCCCGGGCGTCGACGTTGTTTATGAGGTCGTTTTGCAAGGCGGAGGCGGATCAGGGTCTGCGCCGGGCGGCAAAACAACGGTCAGCACGACCTATTTCGAGCGCGTCTACAACAGCGATCAGACCGACCCCTTCTACTGGTCGGGCGATTTGATTGAAGCGCCCATCGACGTCATGGGCGAGATTTTGCTGCAAGACCCGACGGTCACCATCCCGCTGGCAGGACCGATTACGGTCGACAAAGTTTTCCCAGCCGGAAGCACCAATGCGGACTGGGGTATCGATGACACTTATCTGTTCCCCATGTACGTCTATGACACGACGACGGGTTACTATGCGATTTTCCAGGATGACGGCGGCGGTCAGTACAGCTTTCAGGGCTTCTCTATCAGGCCCTGGCCCATTTACTTTAGCGTGGACCAGCCAGCCGTGTTAACAGGCCTGCCGTCTGCAGATGGCGAGGGAGTAGCCCAGACCTACAACTTTGAAGAGTTGACGACCTGGATGGCAGGTTTTGCGCGTCCGCCAGCGGTCACAACGACTTATGATGTCAGTCCTGATGGTACGACTGCAGGCTCGCTGCCGACTTCTTCGACCGCACTGCTAACGCCTACCGAGGCAATACCTGCAAGCGTTACCGTTAATAACAACTTTACCTCGCAGCCGCTTTTGACCCTGCGTCTGATGAAGCTGCTTGATGGCTTTCCTGCAGACTGGGGCGTCAGTACCGCTACCCAGTTCCAGGTGCAAGTCTATGACCTGAATGCGGGCAACACCTTGCTGTGGGTCGCCCCTGACGCACAAGCGTCTGCCGATGGCGCATCCGGGGTCTGGGCAGACTATGCCAATTGGGCCCACGGCACGCTGTACTGTGTGGGTAACGACGGCGGAAACCCCACAGGACCACCAAACATCACCGACCCCTACTGGGCAGCGCGCATTGCAGCAGGTACGGCTACTGCAAGCGCGACTATCAACATCTACGACCTGGTCGTCCAAGGCCTGTCAAACATCTGGCCCAGCGACTACGAAATCATCGAGCTCGACTTTAACGGTGTCCCGCTGTCAGCGTCGCCCATGAACGCCTGGTGGCAAGATTACATCAACATCTACCCCCTGACCCGTGTCGAGGCCCCCAACAGTAACATTGCACCCACGGGCACCCTTTCGCCGGGCAACACCTACATCGCCACTATTACGAACTACTTCCAACACGGAGAAGCCAACCTGTCCCTGTTCAAGGAACTGCAAGGCTACCCGCAAGACTGGGGCGTTGACAATGACACCATTTTCTATGTCGACATTTGGGATATGACCAATAACACGACGCTGCTCTTTGACCCCACGCCCGACCCCAGCACCGGCACGCTGCTACAGGTGGGCTATATCGACGCAAGTGGCAACCGCGTGCTTGAAGACCTCAGCTGGGCAGGCGACCTCGCCACAGCCATCGACATGCTGCCGATTTCTGTCAACGCACCGCTGGTCCTGACGGGCATCTACACGGGCGCCGACCATCACTACATGGTGCGCGAGTACGACCCCGACGGCCACGCCGTCACCTTCCTGTCAGGCCCCGACCGCACAGAAATCCCCGCAGGCGCCGCAAACGGCATCGTAGTGACGCCCGCAGAAAACATCAACATCTACATCGTCAACACCTACCTGTCAAAAGACACCGGCGCCGTGCAGTTCGAAAAAGACCTCGCCGGCGCCTGGCAATCCGTCGTGACGACACAGACGGTCTTTGACCTCAGCCTGAAATCTGAAAGCACCGGGCGCGAGCTGGTATTTGATTGGCTGAGTACGTCCACAACAGCAACTGTTTATGAATTTGTCGGCGAAGTGGCTACGTCAGGTCAACTGTACTTGCTGGAATGGGATGCTGCTACGGGTGAGCCCTTATTGGTGGCACAGCCTGGAACGGTGGCGGGTCTGGGCTACACGACCACTCTGCCCTTCTCTGCGTCTTTGCCGGTGGAAGTCGACGGTCTGATCCCGGGTAACTATACCGTGACCGAGCACTACACGACCCCTGCGGGCTACAGTGTTAGTTACACGGTGGCAGACCCAGTGTTTTTGCCTGATTACGGTACCGTGCTGGTCAAGGTGACTAATACCTATACGCCCCATCAGACGCCACCACAGCCACCTGGCCCACCCGGACCTGGTAATGGCGGGGGAGGCAACGGCGGTGGCGGCGATAATGGCGGCGATGGTGGCAGTGGTGGAGGCGGCCACGGTAGCGGCGGCAATGACGGCAGCGGACACTTTGTGAATCGCCCCGGGCAAGGGCCTGAAACCGGCGACAGTGCCCAAGCCAACTTCTGGCTAACCCTGATGATTGCTGCGGTCTTGCTCATCGCTGGTACCGTAGCGACACTTCGCAAACCCCATACCCCTGCGCCTGCGCCCCAGAACCTACCTTAGTGTCACCCTGCACATCCATGTAGTCATACCGCGCTCCGACGCGGCATCTCACCCTATTGTCATGCCGGCCCCCGAGCCGGCATCTCGTATTTGACCTTGCCCTCGCCTTCAACCCCATGCACCTGCGCCTAACGGCACAGGACCAGTGGCGGGCGCACTGCGCCCGAAGAGCAAGGGCATGTCACAACATCACGTTGCGAAGCAACGGATAGAGTTCCTGTGCCGTCAGGCACAGGTGCATTGAAGGTCAAGGTCGTGCCACATCACCGTCACTGCGGGGCAGCTTCACCATGCGTCTTCCTGAGCGTTAGCGAAGGATCCAAGTGCTGGGGCTATCAGGATGCTAAGGTGCGCAGCACTGGAAGCGTGTTAGATGCTGTCACACTGGGATCTTTCGACTACGCTCAAGATGACGGGGGTGTTACGCTCAAGATGACGGGGGTGTTACGCTCAAGATGACGGGGGTATAACGCTCAAGATGACGGGGGCATCTGCACTTGGGAAATTTCTGCTAGGGATTAGAGAGGGTCGCGCGCTATGCGCGCGTTTTAGGTCCTGGTCGCTCTGTGACCAGGGGCATTGGTGGTGCTGGTGTTTAAGTGGCGCAAGTAGAAGACGAGTCCCATGCCAACAAGGGTCGCTGCTGACACAATCACAAAGGCAGGATACATCAGGTTCACGTTGCTTGCAGCGAGGTTCTTATAGTGCCCACCGATTTGTGAGGCCAGAATGGCGCCTGCCCCAAAGCCCATCAGGACAAAGCCGTAGTTCGTCGCCATGTACTGGGTTCCAAACTGGTCTGATACCAGCGAGGGAAAGGTCGAGAGTATCCCCCCGTAGAAAAACCCAATGACGCCTATGAGGACAAAGACCCAGAAACTCTGTGCGAGGTTCATAAAAAGCGACAGCACTGATGAGCCAGCAAGCAAGATGATAATAGTCTTGTAAGGCCCCAAACGGTCAGAAACGGTGCCCCAGAAGAGGCGACCTAAGCTGTTTGACATAGTGATGGCAAGCACACCAAAGGTGGCAGTAGCTTCAAGCCCTTTCGCAACGCCGATGGGACGGGCAAAGGCAATCATCATGAGGCCGCCCGTGCAGGCCAGGCACATAATAAGAGCCGTCAGGTAGAACTGCCGTGTTTTGAGCATTTCAGCTGGTGTGAAATTTCGACGCAGGTGAGTGCGTGCCTGCTCCCCATGTGCACTGGCTGTGGCAGCTCTATCCTGTTTTGCGGGTACTGACGAGGCTGCGTCTTGGGCTGGAGGGTCATACATAAAAATCGACCCCAGGGTACACACAAACAAAAACAACAGTGCCAGCACCACAAAGGTCTTAGGCTCGCCCGCACCAGCACCGCCAAAAGCGTTAATGAGCCATTCGATGGGAGGCGTAAAGACCACGCCACCCAGCCCCAAAGCCGCAACGATGATTCCGGTCACAAAGCCCTTCTTTTCAGGAAACCACTGTTGTACGCAGGCGATGGTCGTGCTGTACAAAAAGCCCATGCCTAGGCCACCCATGGCACCGTAGGTCAACCACAGCATCCAGGGGTGACTAGCTGTTGTGTAAGATGCTAAATAAAAGCCGGCAGCAAGTATGAGACCCCCGACAAAAACAACAAAACGCGTAGAATACTTGGTGGCAAGACGACCCCCCAGTATTGAGCCAATCGACAGAATAGCCAGCAAAATCGAGAAGGTCAAGCCAGCTGCGGCATTGTCACCTGCAAAGATGCTTTCTGCGACTCCCGTTTGAAAGACGCTCCAAATATAGGCGATACCGACGGTCAATTGGATGGCGCTGGCGGCGATAACTACGGCGATCCCTCTGCCTGACGGCATGGCTGATACCGTGCGCTCTGCTGCTGCTGATGAGCTGATTGCCATGTCGTTCCACCCCCTGTGATGTGAATGTTATGGACGCCCTCCGCCGCTTTTTTGTGACCCAAAAAGGGAGAAAAGAGGGAGAAGATATAAGGGTTTATCTAGCCGAAGATGGATGATTGGTTAAAAAGAATTGGTCATTTTATCCTTGAGTGGTGCAGTTTTGTGGAGATTCTGTCTGGAAATTATCCCGTTAGGGGAGTATACTATGGGGTGCAAAGATGGAGTGCGGAGAATGAGGAGATGAAATTGAAGCATCCAATTAGCGTACATTCTGAGATTGGCAAGCTGGAGGCCGTTTTGGTCAAGCGACCAGGACGTGAGCTTGAGAACTTGACTCCTGATTACATGGAGCGTCTGCTGTTTGACGATATTCCAGCGCTACCCGTTGCCCAGAAAGAGCACGATGATTTTGCGGCTGTTCTGCGTGACAACGGCGCCGAGGTGCTGTACTTGGAAGAGTTGAGTGCAGAGGCCTTGGATGCGGGCGAGGGTGCTCGTGAGGCTTTTGTTGAAGACATCTTGCTTGAATCCAGTCATACCGTTGGTGGTTATGAGGATTTCATTGGTGAATATTTGCTGTCCTTGCCTTCCGACAAGCTGGTCGATGAGGTCATGTGCGGTATTCGCAAGTGCAAGGTTGATGCCCCCGGCGTTAAGGGTCTGCAGGACTTGATGGACAGACGTTATCCTTTCTATCTGGATCCCATGCCTAACCTGTACTTTACCCGCGACCCCGCAGCAAGTATGGGTCATGGTATGACCATTAATCGCATGTATGCGGTAGCTCGTCAGCGTGAGTCGCTGTTCATGCAGTACGTGCTGAAGTTCCATCCCCGTTTTGCACCCTATGATGTGCCTGTGTGGCTTGACCGCGATCAGACCTATCATATTGAAGGCGGCGATGAACTGGTCCTGACGACTGACACGGTCGCTATTGGTGTTTCACAACGTACCAGCGCGCCTGCTATTGAAAATCTGGCTCGCAGCTTGTTCGCCCGCCAAAACGGCATTACGCGTGTGCTGGCACTTGAGATTCCAGAGACGCGTGCCTTTATGCACCTTGATACGGTCTTTACGATGGTCAACTACAATCAGTTCACCATTCACCCTGCGATTCAAAATGATGACGGCGGCCTTAATATCTACACCCTGGAAGCTGACCCTGATTCACCTCGCGGTTTGAGCTTTACGCACAACGATGACCTGCGCGGAACCTTGAAAGACGTGCTGGGCGTGGATGAGCTTGACCTGATTCCCTGTGGTGGTGGCGACCCCTTGGTTGCTGCTCGCGAGCAGTGGAATGATGGTTCGAACACGCTTGCCATAGCGCCTGGCAAGGTTGTGACCTACTCGCGTAACTATGTATCTAATGACCTGATGCGCGAACATGGCCTTGAGGTTCTTGAGATTACCGGTTCAGAGCTGTCTCGTGGTCGTGGTGGCCCCCGTTGCATGAGTCAACCTATTGTCCGTGCAGCAGTAGAGGTGCCAGATCATTTGCCTAGGTTGCGGCCTATGGGTGCACCAGACCCCTGCGGAAGCATTGGTTAGAGAAGAGCGCACTAGGCGTCCA
>WRBW01000057.1 GCA_009784345.1 Coriobacteriia bacterium
ACCCGAATGGTTAAAGCCAGCTTCGATCATGTGCCACTGGTCGGGGCCGGTGGTGACGCGTTGCGGTGTGGTGAACTGTGTCTGGTTCCCCAGACCCAGCTTGCCGCCAACGCCGTCACCCCATGCCCACAGCTGATGATGGCTATCAACAGCGAGAGTAAATGCGCCGCCAGCGGACACGGCGGTCCAGATGTTGCCGCTGGCGATGCGAGTAGGTATCGAGTAATTTCCGGTGCCGCCCAAGCCGAGCTGCCCCAGATTACTGGCGCCCCAACCCCAGAGACCACCCACGGTGTCAATGGCGAGGCCAAAAGCAGAATCGACGCTCTTGCTGGCAGTTACATAGACGTAACTACGTCCTTCAGAAATAATATGAGGAGCACGCGAATCAGAAGAGTTTCCCTTGCCCAGGCGGTGGTTTGCACCGCTGCCCCAGCCCCAGAGCGAGCCATTGGCACCAATACCCAGGGTGTAATTAAAGCCAGCAGCCGTCATGCTCCATAGGCCACCTGGGGGGCCAGAACTTACTTGAACGGGGACGTTGCGCGTACCGCCATTGACGTCAATTCCCAGCTGACCCGTGGCATTGCTACCCCAGGTCCACAGGGTGCCGTCAGTTCTGATGGCCGTCGAATGTTCATAACCTGCTGCAACACTGTCCCAGGTGTTGAGGGTGCCGACGCGCTGAGGGGTACTGTGGCTTGCCGTCGTGCCCAAGCCCAGCTTGCCGTTGGTGCCGTTACCCCAAACCCAGAGGCTGCCGTCAGTCCCGATACCCATGGCATGGGTCGAACCTGCAGAAACCGCAGCCCAGCTTGCAGGTCCGCCGGTAACTTGCTGCGGCACCGAATGGTCGGCGGTCGTTCCGATACCCAGCTTTCCATCGGCGCCCTGCCCCCAGGCCCAGAGGGTACCATCAGCGCGGATGGCGAGGCTAAAGTTAATGCCTGATGAAATGTAAATGACCTGTCTGCCGTCACCTGTGTGGGTGACGTCTGCAACGGCTGGCGCAAAGGAAGGGCCAGCGCTAGAATCTTCGTCGTGAGGCAAGTCGGCAAGCCCTTCAGCTTCTGTATTTGGCTCTTCAGCCGCGAGCTGATACTGAGCCTCTTCAGAGGCAGATAAATCAAGGACTTCGATGGCGGGAACGGGGGCTGCGCTATGTCCACCCAGGCTTGCGCCCAGAAAAGGAATCAGGGCAAAGAAGCTCAGGAATATCACGGCAAAAGACACTGCCATCAGCAGTTCGGTATAGCGATATACGAGCCCTCTTAGGGTGCCCTTCCCTGGGGGACTAGCGGTCATAGATTCCCTCACTCTACGGCAATAGTCGCCTTCCAACGACTCTTGCGTGAAATGCTAGTATAGCATGCGTGAATTTGGAATTTAGCTTATTCGTGTTACTTATGGACACCTGTTGAAACAGTTATGAACGAAATAGGTAGAAGCTCTTCACAAGCAGGCGGAGAGCGTCCACACCCGCAATTTGCCTCATCCTACCGTTCATCCGTTTACGGGGTCATACTGATTTGGGTTTAGATGCCGCCTTCTATACCTTGGTGTGATGAAAACTATCCACAATACATCTTATGAAACGATGATTGCGCGATTGGTGACGGCGCGTAAGAGTCAACGCCTGACTCAAGCGATGGTGGCAAGCCGCCTGGGCAAGCCGCAAAGCTATGTCTCGAAAATCGAGCTCTGCGAGCGCCGCCTCGACATCTACGAACTCAAGGAATTCCTTGATATCTATCGCATGCGCAGTACAGAGATCTACGGGGAATAGACCCCCCTGCATCTTCATTTTTTTCACGGTCTACCCACTACGCTCGTGCGGCGCACAAAACCACTCTTATTACACAGCGAAATTCCCTCAAAAATATTTCTATTGCTAAACACGCCTTCTCCATTTGACCTTCAAGTTACTCGAAGCTGCATAATAGGCGCGCGTCATGCTACAGGGTCACGATTGTGCTTAGGGTCATTTTCGTGAAGGCATGCGCGACGAGGATATTTCAATTTCGAGTATGCAGGACACATCTCTACAGTTGCCATATGAATTCAATTTATTGCCCAAAATACGAACTTATGATTCAGCGGCTGGGTCGCGTCAGACGCAGGCTTGGCCTGCGTCAAGTTGATGTGGCGGATCTCTTAGGGAAGCATCAAAGCTATGTGTCGAAGGTCGAAAACTGCGAGCGGCGCCTCGATATTGCAGAACTGGCGCATTTCTTAGAAGTCTACGGCATCAGCAGTGGTGAAATCTACGGCGATTAGCAGGCTCTAGCCAAACAGTCGATAAGAAATCAGGTAGAAGACCTCTTTGAACAAAAAGGGTATTTTTGTACGCAGGGTCTGAAAGGCTGTCGTGCGCGCCGGGGATGCATAGGCCTCGAGGTGAGTGTCACGTGCCATCTCTATCCCGCGCTTCATGTGCAGCGGGTCAGTTACTATGAGCACCGTGTCGATGCCGTGTTCGCGCGTCAACTCAGCTGCGTAGGCTATGTTTTCCTGCGTCTTTGTCGACACCTCTTCGATGAGGATGCTGTCAGGCTTCACGCCATGTTCGATGGCGTAGTCGCGCGCGACTGATGCTTCGGTGTACTGCGTCTGTGCGTCTGCCGGAATACCGCCCGTCATGATGAGGGTATCGACGTACTGATGACGATACAACCATATGGCGTGATTTATGCGTTGCTCAAATATTGGCGACGGCTGGTCATCCCAAACAGCAGCGCCTAAGACGATGGCGGCGTCAGCTCGCTTCGTTTCGTCCGTAAAGCTGTAGGTCCAAATGCTGACCGCGGTTGCCACAACATAAATCAGCGCTGCTGCCACTGCAAGCGACAGCACACCCGTTACAATTCTCTTTGCACTAAAGCGCTTCATGCCGCCTATTCATACCTCAGAGCTTCGATCGGGTCGAGCTTCGAAGCCTTCCATGCAGGATAGACGCCAAAGAAAATCCCGACCGCAAGGCTAAAGCCAAAGGCCAGCCCCACTGACCACAGCGACACCGCAGAAGGTATCGCCGTTGTCGACGCTATGGTCCAGCTACCCAGGGCCCCCAGCGCTATACCCACCAGACCACCTAGGACCGACAACAACACCGATTCGATGACAAACTGCGACATGATGTCGTAGGTGCGCGCCCCTATGGCCTTGCGTATACCGATCTCGCGAGTACGCTCGCTGACCGACACCAACATGATGTTCATAATACCAATGCCACCAACCAGCAGCGAGATCGATGCCAGACCAGCAAGCATGGTCGTCAGCATTCCCATAATTGAGCCCATGACATTCAGCATCTGGTCTTGTGTGAAGACGCTGAAGCCATCGCTGCCCAGTCTGGGCTGCAGAGCCGTGCGAATACGCGACTGTACCAGAGAAATCTCTTCGGGGTCGTCAGCCTTGACGGCAATCATGCTAATATCTTGATTCCCAAAGAGGCGTTGCGCCGCCGTAAAGGGCATGTACACCGTCGTATCAAGGCTGCCGCCCATACCGCCGCCACCTTGCTCCTCTAAAACGCCAACCACGCGGAAACGCTGGTCATTAACCTGAAACTCTTCACCCAGGGCATCACGGTTGCCAAAGAGCTGCGTCTTGACGGTATTGCCAATGACCGCGACTCTAGACGCACTCAACACCTCGCTGTTATTAAAGGCGCGCCCCTCTGCAAGCGTTATGTCAAAGACCTCATCGATGTTGCCGTCAACACCTGAAACAGAGCCAAACATCGTGTTATTGCGCAGCGTCAGCCGCCCGCTGCCGTCCACCATGGGGGACACCAGCCCGCTACCCGACACGCGCGCGCGAACGGCCTCGACATCATCATTGTTGAACTGGCGCGAGGGCATGGCCATGGCCCCACCGCCGCCGCCCAGCATTTCTTCAAAGTTACCCGGAATCGCATAAATGAGGTTCGTACCAAAGCCCTCCAGCTGTCCGGTGACCTCTTTGCGCACGCCCGTGCCAATCGACACCAGCAAAATCACGCTCATGACCCCGATAATCACGCCCAGCATGGTCAGAAAGGTGCGTCCCTTATTGGCGCCCAAGGCCTTCAGTGCAATGCGAAAGGATTCGTAAAAATTCATGCTGTGAACCCCTCCGGCCCGTCTTCGTCATCATCACCGACGTCACCATCATCATGGACCTCGCCAATGTGCTCGAAGTCGTCAGCCGTCGGGTCAATGCCTGCAGCCTCAAGGTATTCTTCCAGTTCCACGCGAGCATCGATGCGCTCATCTGCAGAAAGCTCGCGGTCTTCAACAATGCGGCCGTCAGATATTTCGACAATGCGCTGGGCATGCTGGGCCACCTTCATATCGTGCGTTACCAGCACAACGGTGATGCCCTGTTCGTGCAGCTGCTGGAAAAACATCATCAGCTCGATGCCGCTGCGCTTATCAAGATTACCCGTAGGCTCATCCCCTAGGATAATGTTGGGCTCGGTCACCAGGGCGCGCGCGATCGCCACGCGCTGCTGCTGGCCCCCTGAAAGCTGGTTCGGCGCATGGTCCAGACGGTTGCCCAACCCAACCCTTTCAAGGGCCGCCTCAGCGCGAACTGCACGTTCGCCTGCGCCGACACCGGCATAGATCAGCGGCAGAGCCACATTATCAAGCGCTGTTGTGCGCGCCAGCAGGTTAAAGGCCTGAAAGACAAAACCAATCTCGCGATTGCGCACCCGCGCCAGCTCATTGGGGCTCATATCCGTGACCTCGATGTCGCCCACCAGCACTTCACCACTACTGGGATGGTCCAGCAACCCAATGGTGTGCATCAAGGTCGACTTACCGCTGCCCGACTGCCCAATAATGGCAATCATTTCCCCGCGACGAACCTGCAGGTTGACGCCGCGCAGAGCATGAACCTCGACATCTTCACTAATCTGATAGGTCTTATAGACATCGCGAACTTCCAAAACGACCTCGCCGGGCGCACCGCCAGACAAGGTGTCATGAACTAGCTCATCATGATGTTCGTTATCGCGCATAGGCTGCAAAAGCTTCTTTCTATCCGTCTATTCTTGAGACTACTCATGGGGCGGAGTACGTCCATGTATGGACCTACTCCCCCGTTTGAGCGTTTACTGATTGACCGTGACGTGCATGCCCTGCGTGAAGGGCACCGCACCGCTTGCAATGGCGACGACTTCACTGGCTTCGACGCCGCTTAGGACCTCGACGACGCTTTCGGTGCTTGCGCCCACGACGATGGGTCGCTTATCAAGCGTGTGGTCGCTGGTCACGATCCAGACGAAGTCCTGGCCGGCTTCGCGGAACCAGGCGTCGACCGGGATGGTCAGGGCACCGACCTGTGTTTCGATTTCAACTGTCACGTCGCCCTTCATGCCGATGCGTGCCTCAGGCAGCGCCTCATTGAAGGTCAGCTCGATGTCAAAGACCGTGCCGCCCGTGATGGTGGGCTTTGCGGTGTTGCTGATGCTGCTGACCGTTGCGGCGAACTCTTCGCCCGTGATGGCTGACAGCGTTACGATGGCCGTTTGGCCCAGGGCGATTTTGCGGATGTCGACTTCATCGACCTCTGCGCTAAAGGCCAGTGCGTTTTCATCGACGATACTAAAGACGGGCGATCCTGGGGTGATGGCCGAGCCCTGCTGCAGGGTCATACCACCCGTGGGCGTAACGCCCGTGCCGGCAGTAGCCTGCGCAACAGCGGTCGGTGCAATCAGCACCATGCCAGCCTTTGGTGCGCGAATAATAGTTGACTCAAGGGCGGTCTGCGCCAGGTCAAGACCAGCCTCGGCGGCTTCAACGCCGCTACGGGCAGCTGCCACCGCAGCACCGGGGTTGGCGTTGCGGGCTTGGGACAGGGCTGCTTCTGCCTGCGCCACACCGGCACGCGCCTGGGCGATACCAGCTGTTGACTGCTCGACAGCCATCTGTGCCTGGGTCACCGCGGCCTGTGCCTGGGCAAAGCCTGCTGGGTCAGCCACGTTCAGGCCAGCTGACTGCATCATGCTGACGACGTCTTCGGCGCTACTGAGTGATTGCTTGCTCAGACGGTCCATGTTGCGCGCGCTGGTAAGACCTGCCTGCGCTGCCGTCAAGGCAGCCTGCGCGGCACTGGTACCAGAACCAGCAGAAGCACTACCTGACTGAGCCTGCGCCAGTCCTGCTCGCGCCTGTTCGAGCGCGGCTTCAGCCTGCGCTACCTGCGCGGTCGCGGCCGCATCATCAAGTCGCGCCAGCACCTGACCTTCTTCGACAGCCTGACCTTCTTCGACCTCAACGGTCTCGATCAGACCTTGGGTCTCTGCATAGACGTCCACGCTTTCACCTGCGGTCAAGGCACCCGTGGCAAATACCGTAATGGCCACATCACCCGATTCGACCTTTGCGGTCGTCACCGGCGTGCCAATGCCCTGCAGGATGAAAAAGGCCGCAACGACACCAGCAATGAGCGCGGCAACAACCACGCCCCAGATGATTTTCTTGCGCAGCGCCTTCTTCTTATTGGCAGCCTTCAGGTCGGTACGCGAAGTCTTCACGGGAGCCGAGGCCTGCCCGCTGACCTTCGCGGTCGCCTTTCCAGCTTTGCTGTTCGCCTTTTGGATTTTGGCATCAGTTTTTGCGACAGCCTTATCGACCTTGGCTTGTGTTTTTTCGACAGCTTTGTCGACCTTGGCAGCAGTCTTTTCAGCGGCTTTGTCTGCGGCCGCAGCAGCGGCGCCTGTTACGCGGTCATCAGTACTCATGAAACGTCCCTTCAAGTCAGTACTTTCTATACTAGCGTAAGTACCGCGTGCAGGGGTACATCTTCTACCTTCCCGAGGGCAGAGACTGCGAGATACCTACGTCTCCCTACGAGGGATCTTGGTTCTAGCGGGCGCGTTGGACGCGGACGGTATGATTACGTATCGCGCCGTTTTCTGCGATGACGCGGAAGCGTACCGTGGCTGTCTTACCACGTGCTACTTTTACGTTGTGGCTAGTCACGTTGCGCCACTTCTTGCCAATCAAAACTTGAGCACGCGCCTTGCCGTGTGCCCG
>WRBW01000058.1 GCA_009784345.1 Coriobacteriia bacterium
AAGTGGCTGGGGCACAAGGATTCTCGTGTCTTGCTGCGCAATCCACGGGACCTCGCTGCGCTCGGACTTAAATGCTCCTAAGGTCGCATTTAACCTTCACAGGTTCGAATCGTGCAACATATCTAAGAGTGGCTGGGGCACAAGGATTCGAACCTTGACAACTGGCACCAAAAACCAGCGTCCTGCCATTAGACGATGCCCCAATGCCAGCTTGATAGTGTAGCATAATTTTTTCTGTTATGCGCAGGTAATTATTAAGGTCAAACTCGAGACCCCGGCTCGGAGGCCGGGGTGACACGGTAGGAGTCAGCTTAGGCGACACTAATGGCTTCGGGGCCAAAAATGCCCGAGAGGCGTGATTGCAGTTGGTCACTGCCAGCATTGACCTGCTCGCCCATGGCAAGCACGGTCGTACTATTGCTGCGCGGCTCAACCACATGAATCTCTATTGAGTTGCGTCCGGGGAACTGCACCAGAGTCCGGCGCAGATCTGCAACAGCACCTGCATTCATCTGGTCGTGCTTAACTTTAATCAGCAGCTTATGGGCTTGCTCTTCATCCATGCTTGAAACGAGCTCTTTCATGCTGCGCACCATAAGTGTTGGACCCTCAGCATCGACCTTGTAGTCGCCTGCCATGGCGACGACCTTGTCGTTGGCCAGGAGGTTTTCATGAGCCTTAATAGTGTCGGCAAAGGCCACAAAGGGCAAAGTACCCGTCAGGTCTTCAATCTGTCCACGGGCATATCGGTTGCCACGGCTGGACACCCTCACCTCGACACCGGTTAGAATACCAGCAAACTTACCCTTAAAGTTTCGCGGAATCTCTTCAGACGCGATGTCCATGTCCGAGTTCTCGCGCAGCTCTTTGGCGTAGTCAGAAAGCGGGTGGTCTGAAACGTACATGCCCAGGACTTCCTTTTCGTGGGCAAGCTTAAATTTGCGCGGCCACTCCCCTTCTGGTCCTTCAGGCTCTTCTTTATCTGCGATACCTAGGTCGCCTTCATCAAACATTTCAAACATGGACAGCTGTCCTGCAGCGCGTGCCTGCTGGCGATCAGCCATTTGCTTCATCAGGCCGCCACCGACAATATTGAAAAGCTGCAGGCGCGGATAGCCCGTCGAATCAAAGGCTCCCCCCTTGATCAGAGCCTCGAGGATGCGCTTGTTGGTTGCCTTGGGGTCGACGCGTTCGACAAAGTCATAAATATCACTAAAGGGACCGTCTGCCTCTCGCGCTTCTAGGATGGATTCAACCACAGCGTCACCCACACCCTTGATGCCCGCAAGCCCGTAGCGAATGCCTTCATCGGGGATGTAGTTAAAGTAGACGCCTGATTTATTGATGTCTGGCGGCAGTACGGCAATGCCGTCTTCTTTGCAGTCTTGAATGTAGGTGCTGATGCGGTCAGGCTTATCAAAGACGCTTGTCAAAACAGCTGCCATGGTGTCGCCCGGATAGTGCGCCTTCAGGTAGGCCGTACGCATGGTAATCAGCCCGTAGGCGGCAGAGTGGCTTTTGTTAAAGGCGTATTCTGCAAAGGGTAAAATGTCTTCCCACAGCTGGGCCGCCATCTTGCCATCGTAGCCGCGCTCGATGGCGCCATTGACCCACTTTTCGCGCTTGGGAATCAGCACGTCGATTTTCTTCTTACCCATGGCCTTACGCAGCGCATCTGCTTCGCCTGGACTAAAGCCGCTCATCTCCATCGAGATCTGCATGACCTGTTCCTGGTACACAATCGCCCCGTAGGTGTCCTCCAAAATGGGCTTTAGGCGTTCGTCATAGTATTTGACCTGACGTTTACCGTGCATGCGCTCGACAAAGTCGTCCACCATGCCAGAGCCCAAAGGCCCTGGCCTAAAGAGGGCAAGCACCGCTACGATGTCAGCAAATTGCTTGGGCTGCATGCGGCGCAGCAGGGCGCGCATGCCGCCGCTTTCTACCTGAAAAATGCCTGCCGTTTGGGCAGTTCCTAAAAACTCAAAGGTCTTGGGGTCATCAAGCGGGATCTCGTCTTTATCGATGACGACGCCGTAGTTTCGCTCAATCGACTTGATGGCATCTTTAATAACCGACAAGTTACGCAGACCCAAAAAGTCCATTTTGAGCATGCCCATGCTCGACAGCGTCTCGCCGTCGTATTGGGTGACGTTAATGGTCTCGTTATTGCCCTTTTTCATCGCCTTAACGGGCGCATATTCGTTAATGTCTTCCCGGCTGATGATGACCGCGCAGGGATGGACGCCCTCGTTACGAATATAGCCCTCGATCGAGCGCGCCGCATCGATAATCGTCTTATAGATGGGGTTGTTCTTATCGTTGTAGAGCTCCATAAACTTGGGGATTTTATTTTTGTCCTTGCCGTCGCCAAACATGACGTCATTGAAGGAGTAGCCCAGTGCCGGTACCTGAGCGCTGATGGTAGACCCCACATTAATGGACTCTTGCATGATGCGCGTCATGTCTGCAATGGCCAGGCGGGGCTTGAGCTTATTGTAGGTAATGACCTGCGTCACGCGGTCGTAGCCATATTTTTCACGCACGTAATTGATGACCTCGTCACGGCGGGTCGTCTCGAAATCCATGTCGATATCGGGCATCTCGACACGTTCGGGGTTCAAAAAACGCTCGAAGAGCAGACCATGTTCTAGGGGGTCAAGGTCAGTGATATTTAAGGAGTAGGCAATAATCGAGCCTGCCGCAGAGCCGCGCCCAGGGCCTACCGCAATGTCGCGGTCTAGCGCCCAGTGCGTAAAATCAGCAACAATCAAAAAGTAGGGGCAAAAGCCTGGCCCGTCGACGATGTCGAGCTCGAAATCAAGACGCTCGATGGATTCCTGCGGAATCACGCCGTCTTTGTAGCGCTTTTTCAGACCCTCGATACAGAGCTCACGCAAATATTCGCGCTCGCTTTTTGCATCAGGAATGTCAAAGACGGGCATGACCGACTGGCTAAAATCAAGTTCGACATTGCACTTATCGGCTATGGCAAGAGTATTATCAAGCGCCTCTGGAAAGGCACCCAGGAACTCTTCCATTTGCTCGCGCGATTTCAGGTAGAGCTCTTTGAAGGCCTTCATGCCACCGGGCTCATCAAGCAGCTTACCCTGCTTGATTGTCGTCAGGTATTCCTGAATCTGCTCATCGCCGTCGCTAATGTAGTGCACGTCATTGGTGGCCACAAGGCCCAAGCCCATTTCCTGTGCCAGCGACGAAATGCCGTCACATAACTGCTTTTGGCTGACGCCACTTTTGTGCACGGAGCCATGATTTTGAATCTCGAGGTAAAAGTTTTCTTCACCGTAGACGCCCGCATAGTAGGCAGCCCACTTACGTGCCTGCTCCAGATCACCTTGCTCGATAAAGGTCGAGACCGCACCAAACATGCAGGCAGAGGTCGCGATAAGACCCGTGTTGTAGCGCTCGAGGATTTCTGCGTCCACGCGGGGACGGTGGTAGAAGCCCTCGGTCGCCGCATGGCTGCAGATTTTCAGCAGGTTCTGGTAACCTTCATTGTTTTTCGCGAGCAGTACCAGATGGTACAAAGTGCGCTTGTTGGCGTCTTTTTCCAGGCGCGATTCAGGCGTGAAATATATCTCGCAGCCAATTATCGGCTTGATTTCAGCAGCGCGTGCCCGCTGGTAGAAATCAATCGCCCCATACATGACGCCATGGTCAGTAATGGCAAGCGACGGCATTTCGAGCTCTTTGGCGCGCGCAATCAAAGGCTTGATCATGGCCGCGCCGTCTATCAGAGAATATTCAGTGTGGGTGTGCAGATGTACAAAACTCATAGGGTGCTAGTTTTTCCTTCAATCTTTTCTAGAATGCGCACATAGCCGTCATTGCCGTATTGCAGGCATTTTGACACGCGCGCGATGGTTGCAGCAGATGCTCCTGTTTCAGCTTCGATTGCCTGGTAGTTCATACCCCGGGACAACAAAGAAGCAACCTGTAAGCGTTGCGCCATTTCCGTCAGCTCACGGGGCGTGGTCACGTCAAGCAAGAAATCAAAGAGCTCATCGTTTGTGTCGGCCAGGCGAAAGGCATCCAAAAGCACTTCGACCGTTTCAGTACGCAACGGGTGACTGCTGGTGATCTGCTGATCAAACATGGACTTACTCCCCCTCATGGTGCGCCACATAACGCAAGACAACGATGATAAAAGCGGGCGCTACTTCTTTTTTACGTTTTCTCCGGGCAGCATGCGACGTGCGACAAACACGCCCTCGACGCCGCGCAAACTGTTGAGTAAGGCGTCCAGATTCCCCATCTCGCCGGTCTCGAAAAGGTAGCGCATATCCACGATACCATCTTTGTGTGTCGTGGTTGCAGATGACAAAATATTTACACCACTTTCTGCGACTTTCATGGTGACATCTTGCAAAAGGCGCAGGCGGTCAAGCGCCTGAACGAAGACTTCAATGTGGTAGGTCGCGCGCGTGTCGCGGTCCCATTCGACGCTGATAAAGCGTTCGGGGTCGTTTAAGAGATCCTTCACATTGGGGCAGGTCGCGCGGTGCACGGACACGCCGCGGCCGCGGGTCACAAAGCCTACAATGTCGTCGCCGGGCACAGGATTACAGCACTTTGACAGGCGCACCAGCACGTCATCAAGACCGGGTACGCGCACGCCGCCGCCGGTTGGCTTGGGCACCTTTGGCACGCGCGGTTCGCTGACAACGCCGCTTAGGGTCGAGCGCACTTCAGCAGCACTGCTGGCGCCGCCGGGCTTTTCTGCCAGCTCTTCTGCCGCGAGCGCCTTTGCACCCTTGCTGTCTTTGGCCAAAAGCCCTGCGACTGACAGCTGTTTGAGCAGCTTCGTGCCAATCATGCGCGCCGAAATCTTTGACGAGCCAATCTGCGCATAGAGGTCTTCTGCGCACTTGAAGCTCATATCTTCTGCAACTATGTCGAGCTCTTTTTCGACCTTGCGCGTCGCAATGCTGACGCCGTGCTTGCGCATGATTTTCATCAGCATGTCACGCCCGCGCGTCATGTCGTCTTCACGCGTCGACTTCGACAAGTAACTGCGAATCTTTGAACGCGCGCTTGAGGTCGCCACGATGTCAAGCCAGTCACGACTGGGCGTCGAGTTCTTATTGGTCAGAATCTCGATTTGGTCACCCATTTCGAGCTCATAGGCCAGCGGCACAATAGTCCCGTTTACCTTTGCGCCAATGGTCTGATGCCCAACCTCCGTGTGAACGCTGTAGGCAAAATCAAGCGGCGTAGCACCCTTTTTCAGCGCCTTCACGTCGCCTTTTGGCGAAAAGACAAAGACTTCTTCTGCGAAAAGGTCGATGCGGAGCGCGTCCATAAATTCCACCGGATCGCTGGTTTCATTTTGCCAATCTAGTATTTGTCGCAGCCAGGACAGACGGTCATCCATCTGGTCTTCGGCGCTCATCGGCTTGCCTTCTTTGTAGCGCCAGTGTGCTGCGATGCCGTATTCTGCGCGGCGGTGCATTTCTGCCGTGCGTATCTGGATCTCGAGCGGACGCCCGGTCGGACCAATAACCGTCGTATGCAGCGATTGGTACATGTTGAACTTGGGCATCGCAATGTAGTCTTTAAAGCGCCCCGGCATGGGCTTGTACAGGTTATGTATCATCCCCAGAACGCCGTAGACGTCTTTGACCGAGTCAACTATGATGCGCAGGGCCAGCAGGTCAAAGATTTCGCTGAAGTCCTTGTCGCGATTTTGCATCTTTTGGTAGATGCTGTAAAGATGCTTAGGGCGACCCTGGATCTTTGCCTTAATACTGACGGTGTCGAGCACCGTACGTATTTCTTGCATGATTTCGTTGCCGTAGGCTTCACGGGCCTCGCGGCTTTCCATAACCATAAGCTCGACCTGTTGGTACTTTTCAGGCTTTAGGTAGGAAAAGGCCAGGTCTTCGAGCTCCCACTTGATGGCGCTGATGCCAAAGCGGTGCGCCAGGGGGGCAAATATTTCAAGCGTTTCTTGCGACTTGAGGATGCGCTTATGTTCTGGCAGCGCGTCGAGGGTTCGCATATTGTGCAGGCGGTCAGCGAGCTTTATCAGGATGACACGGACATCTTTTGCCATCGCGATAATCATCTTGCGCATGGAATCTGACTGCTGTTCGGTGCGGGTGGTGTAACTGACCTTACCCAGCTTGGTTACCCCGTCGACCAATTCTGCGACTTCTGTGCCGAACTTTTCTGCGACCTCGCCAATTTCGATGTCTTCATTGTCTTCTACCGCATCATGCAGCAAGGCCGCCTGAATGGTTGCAGAATCCATGTTCAGTTCGGACAGGATATGGGCGACTTCCAGGGGGTGCGAGATAAAGGGTGCCCCTGATTTGCGCATCTGACCGCCGTGTGCTGCATCGGCAAATTCATAGGCCTTGCGAATGGCGTCCACCTGCACATTGGGGTTGGTGGCGAGGATGTCCTCTATGAGGATATCTATGGTTAAGCTGTCGTTTTCTGGCATGGCGTCTTCTTAGAATTGTCCCTTGGTATGTCTGCCGTCAAGCCAGCTCTTGCCAGCCTTGACATAAAATTGCTGATAGGCAAAATAGCCGGCCACACCCAGACCGATGATTATCGCGAGAATTGCAGCAATCAGACCCCAGCTACTGCTGCCCTCATCAAGAGCTTCAAGATCTGAGGGCGAGGCTGCACCCGTTACTGCTGGCTGCACGGGAATCGCTTCGCCGTCTTCGAGCTCGGTTGCGGTCACGACCGTCACCGTTGGCTCCTCACTTGCTGCAGCTGTTTGCGCGC
The DNA here is from genome assembly GCA_009784345.1 of Coriobacteriia bacterium. Classification (GTDB taxonomy): domain Bacteria; phylum Actinomycetota; class Coriobacteriia; order WRKU01; family WQUG01; genus WRBW01. The sequence goes on from WRBW01000058.1 coordinate 6,763, forward strand.
TCGCCTCATCTTGACCAGCTGCGAAATTCGCTGCCGTTCTGTTGGGGCGAGCGGTGACGGTTCTGCTGGGATAGACTGCCGTCACGTCCCCGTCTTCTGGGAAGGTGTAGCCATAAGGGGGCGGATCAGCAGGAGGGTCTGAAGGCAGATTGTTTCCCGGTGGGGTTTGCTGCGCGCCT
>WRBW01000059.1 GCA_009784345.1 Coriobacteriia bacterium
CTCGTGGTCGTGGTGGCCCCCGTTGCATGAGCCAACCTATTGTCCGTGCCGCAGTTGATGTGCCTGATCATTTGCCCAGGTTGCGACCTATGGGTGCACCAGACGCCTGCGGAAGTATCGGTTAGAGAAGAGCGCACGAGGCGCCCAGACTCTACGGCGTTTGATTTGATGAGCAACAGCGGGCGCGCGGGGACGCGCGCCCCTAACAAAATAAGATTCCACTTATATACAAAGGAGAAACAAACATGGTAGATGTACGTAAAGATTTCAAGGGTCGCAGCTTTTTGGCTGAGAAGGACTTTACCCGCGCAGAAATGGAAGCGCTGATTGATTTTGCAGTAGAACTGAAGGCCATGAAAAAGGCTGGCACCCCTCATCGCTACTGCGAGGGCAAAAATGTGGCACTGCTATTTGAAAAGTCATCAACGCGAACCCGCTGCGCCTTTGTCGTAGCTACCATTGATCTGGGCGGTCACCCAGAATATCTGGGCGCTAACGACATTCAGCTGGGCAAGAAAGAATCGACTGAAGACACCGCAAAGGTTCTGGGACGCTTCTTTGATGGCATCGAGTTTCGCGGCTTCAAGCAGTCTGATGCTGAAACGCTCGCTGAATTCTCTGGCGTGCCTGTCTGGAACGGTCTGACTGACCAGTGGCATCCCACCCAGATGCTGGCAGACTTCCTGACGGTCAAAGAGCACTTTGGTCGCCTTGAGGGCATTACCTTTACCTACTGTGGTGACGGCCGTAACAATATGGCTAACTCACTGCTGGTTACCGGTGCTAAGCTGGGTCTGAACATGCGCATCTGTGCTCCTGAAGGTCTGCAGCCAGAACAATGGGTCATCGATATGGCTGAAGAGCTGGCAAAAACTGAAGGTGGCGGAAAGCTGATGGTTACTTCTGACGTTGATGCTGCCGTTAAAGACGCCGATGTCATCTACACTGACGTATGGGTCTCCATGGGCGAAGAAGACAAGTTCGCAGAACGCATCGCACTGCTCACCCCTTATCAGGTCAACAGCGAAATGATGGCAAAAACGGGCAAGGACACGACAATCTTCTTGCACTGCCTGCCAGCTTTCCACGATACCGAAACTGATTACGGTAAGCAGATTGAGAAAGACTTTGGTCTGACCTGCATGGAAGTCACCGATGAGGTCTTTAGAAGCCCTGCTTCACTGGTCTTTGATCAGGCTGAAAATAGGATGCACACCATCAAATCAGTAATCGCTGCAACGATGGGTACGTTCTAAGCACCTCCCAAACATACTAGAAGTTTATAAGCTGTGTCGCTTGTGTGGTAATCCCGCAAGCGGCACGCTTTTTTTTCGCAATAATCGCCTGCATTAACCCAAAAACTATGCATTTCCGCCTTAAAGCTTCGACCTAGCACCACCCCCTCTGAGCTGCAGGAATGGGCGCACTCCGCCGCTTTGTACATATTTAACCCTCATGCACTTTACAATTCCTCCACATACGAACTATAATGGGAATGCCGAAATGGCATCTCTATGTAAGAGCGTTTCCAGACGATTTTCTGTGTCGACTACGCAAGGATTGGCTTTGCGCGAGGGTGGCCAGAAGGGAAGGGGGAAGTGCCATGTCCGATGATAATAATCGCACTGCTAAAGCAGTCGGCTTAGGCGGCCTCATTGCATTGGTAGTTGGTTCCATGGTTGGAACAGGCGTCTTTGATCTGCCCAGAAATATGGCAGCAGGCGCTGGTGGTTTAGCAATCATTATCGCGTGGGTGATCACCGCCGCCGGTATGATTGCCCTGGGCTATTCATTCCTCAATCTATCAAACCGCAGGCCAGACCTCGAAGGTGGCGTCTTTAGCTACGCCCGTGAAGGCTTTGGTGAATACTGGGGCTTTAACAATGCCTGGGCCTACTGGATCAGTGCCCTTCTGGGTAATGTTGCCTACGGTGTGGGTTTGATTTCAGCCATCCAGTATTTCTTGCCCGACAGTGTTCAGATTTTCTCTGGCACCGGACCCACCATCTTGGGTATCGTGCTGATTTCCTGTATCTTGTGGATTGTGCACTTCCTCATTGTGCGCGGTGTATCAGGGGCAGCGATGATCAATCTGATTGTCACCATCGCAAAAGCAATCCCGCTAATTTTGTTTGCCGTCATCGTGGTCGTCATGTTTAACTGGCAGACCTTCAGCGCATCATTCCTGGGCGGACTTGAAGCCATTTCCTGGGCGCGCGACGTGGGCGACGTGCCTTCTATCCTGAATCAGGTTAGATCAACGATGCTTGCAACGGTATGGGCCTTTATTGGTATCGAAGGCGCCGTACTGTTTTCCAGCCGTGCCCGCAACAAGGGCGACGTCGGACGCGCCACCATCATTGGCCTTTTGGGCGTCATCGTGCTGTACATGATTTTCACGATTTGCTCGCTGGGTGTCATGTCACAAGCAGACATCGCAGCAATCGAGACCTTCCCCGCAACTGCCGTTATTTTAGAAAACATGGTGGGCCACTGGGGTGCGGTCGTCATTAATGCCGGCGTCATCATATCGATTTCCGGTGCCTGGCTTGCTTGGACGCTGTTCGGTGCAGAAACACCTTATCTGGCAGCAAAACAAGACCTCTTCCCTCAGGCCTTTGCAAAGCTGAACAAAAACGAAACTCCCGTCTTTTCACTAGTCGTTTCAAACCTGATTGTTCAGTTCTTCCTGATACTGGTCTACTTTGCCTACAACGCCTACGAGTTTGGCTACACCATGGCATCAAGCGCCATCCTCTTCCCCTACGCCTTTAGTGCCTTCTTCCAGGTGAAGTTCATGCTGCAAGAAAAAACCGTCACCAAAGGCCGCGCGCTGCAAATATTTATCGGTGCGCTCGCAAGCGTTTACGCCATCTGGCTACTGTACGGTGCAGGCCTCGAATACATGGCATTTACCTGCCTGCTGTTCGTGCCCGCCCTGGCAGTCTTCATTTACTACCAGTACCAAAAAGGCTCACGCCCCATCATGAAAGCCTACGAGTGGGTCTTTGCCATCATCCTTTCGGGTCTGGGTATTTGGGGATTGATAATGGTAATTACCGGTCATTTGGAGCTCTTTGGCTAAGCTGTACAGCTAAAGAATAAAAGAATGGGGGAGTGCGTCCATGATTGGACGTACTCCTCCGTTTAAGTGTTTATTGCTATCATGGGTTCATGAATCTAAGCGAACAGAACTCCTCACCCAACACCGTACTTATCATCGATGGACATTCCTGGATGCACCGCGCTTTTCATGCGATGGCGCATCCTTTGACCGCACCCGATGGCTCGCCTACCAATGCCGTTTTTGGCTTTCTGTCGATGCTTGTTAAGACGCTGAAGCTGCTCAATCCTGATGGTCTGGTGGTTGCCTTTGATGACGGTAAGCCTACGGCGCGCATCGAGGCCTTGGCGCAGTATAAGATTCAGCGCAAGCCCACAGATCCTGACCTGAAGGCGCAGTTTCCGATTATTAAGGAGCTGCTGGGCGCCATGAAGGTGCCAGTTGCCTGCGTGCCTCATATCGAAGGTGACGACATTTTGGGCACCCTTTCACGTCAGGGCGAGGCCCTGGGGATGCAGGTCTTTTTGGCGACCAGTGACCGCGATGCCTATCAGCTGATTACAGAAAAGGTGAAGGTCATTTCTGCCGGACGTGGGTCTGATGGCCCGCGGATTATTGGTCCTGCTGAAGTCGAAGAGCGCTTTGGTATTAAGCCTTGTCAGATTATTGACTTTCTGGGGCTCAAGGGCGATCCCAGTGACAATATTCCCGGTGTACCTGGTGTAGGCGAGAAGACCGCCGCAAAGCTGCTGGCGCAGTACGGAACCTTTGATGCGGTCTTAGACGCGGCAGCGGCCGGTCAGGTCAAGGGTAAGGTAGGTCAGAATCTGGCCGAACATCGGGGCTGTGCAGAGGTCTCTCGTTTTGTGGCCACCATTGTCTGTGATGTGCCCCTTGATGTTGATTTATCATCAGTGCGCTTTGGTGACTATAGCCTCGATGATATACGCGAGCCCTTCATGAAGTACGGCCTGAAGTCGCCTCTGGGTTGGATGGCTGCTTTGTCCCATCTTGATGCGGGGCAGGCAGGGGCTGGCGGTGTCGCGGGTGCTGCTGCGGGCGTGGGGGCTACGGCTGGCACAGGCGCAGGCCTCGAGGCGCAGCCTGCAGATGCTGTTGACCAGAAGAGTACCGTGCAAGACGAAGGTTTTGATTCGCCCTACCAAGGCGTCATCGTTGATGTTGCGGGGCAGACGCTCTTTGACACCGAAGAGCTGCTGGTCGTTTCAGGGCCTGAAGACAAGCTTGCGGGTGATGCCGGGTCTCAAGAAGCACAGATAGTGCAGGCGGCAGATGTCAACAAAGATCTTGCAGCTCTGATTACTAAAGTATGTGCTGCCGAAAGAGCAGATGCGCCCAAGCTTGCAGCACCTGATTTGAAAGAGCTCTTCGAGCGGGTCATCCCGCCTGATACCAGCCGTGAGGCTTTGCTCGAACCGCAGGACCTGTGTGCGACGCAGATGTTTGATCTGTCGATTGCTGCCTACTTGCTGGCGTCGTATAAGACCGATTTCAGCTTGAAAGAACTGGCACTTGAATACTTAGGAGTAGAGCTTGACCATGAGACGGCTGCTACAGCCACAGCTGCTACGGCAGACGACGATAGTGCGCAATCACCCTGCGAGCTCGCAACCCAAAAGGCGCAGCTGTGCGCGCGCCTGGCAGCCGTACTAACCCGTCGCCTTGAAACTGACGGCTCGCTCAAGCTGTATCAAGATATCGAACTGCCCCTGATACCGGTGCTTGTCAGGATGGAGCGTGCTGGCATCAAGGTCGACCTCGAGCGCTTAGCGCAGCTTGCAGACTACGGTCGCGAGCGCATCGAAGCCCTGCGCGCGGAAGTCTTCGAGCTTGCAGGTACTGACGACTTCAACCCTGATTCGCCTAAACAGCTGGCAGAAATCCTCTTTGACCGCCTAGGACTGCCGGTAATCAAGAAAACCAAGGGCGCTGCACGTTCTACCAATGCAGCTGTGCTGGCAGAGCTACGCGCACATCACCCTATTGCAGAGAAAATCACCGAATACCGCGAGTTCACCAAGCTACAAAACACCTACCTTGAAGCCCTGCCAAAGTTGGTTGCGGCAGACGGACGCATCCACACCAGCTTCAACCAGGCAGTCGCAGCCACGGGCAGATTGTCGTCTTCAAACCCCAATCTACAAAACATCCCCGTGCGCACCGAAGTCGGGCGGCGCATCCGCAAGGCCTTTGTGCCTGCAGACGGCTGCAAGCTGCTTTCGGCAGACTACAGTCAAATAGAGCTGCGTGTGCTGGCACAACTGTCACAGGATGCTGGTCTTATTGAGGCCTTCAAGACAGGCGAGGACTTTCATACCGAAACCGCTGCCCGCATCTTTGGACTGACTCCGCAAGAGGCTCTTTCGGCAGAATCGAGCCTGCGCAGCAAGGCAAAGGCCGTGAACTTTGGCATCATATACGGGCAAGGCCCGCACGGCTTGGGGCAGGCACTCGACATCTCTTATGGCGAGGCCAAGGACATTATTGACCGCTACTATGCCACCTTTCCCGGGGTCAAAACCTATCTGGACCGCGTGGTTGAAGAGGCGAAAGAGCAGGGTTGGGTCGAGACCTACTATGGTCGCAAGCGCCGCATCCCTGAACTGAAGAGCTCCAACCGCGCGCTGCGTGCCTTTGGCGAGCGCACCGCTATGAACCACCCCATGCAGGGAACGGCCGCCGACCTGATAAAGCTTGCCATGATTGTGGTCGACCGTCACCTGCGCGAATCGGGGCTTGCGGCTCAGATGATTTTGCAGGTGCATGACGAACTGGTCTTTGAAGTGCCCGTGGCGGAGCTTGACCAGCTCTCTCAGTTGGTCGTGCATGCTATGACTGAGGTTGCGCCGGATTTTGCCGTGCCGCTTGAGGTGCATGTCGATGTGGGGGATACCTGGTCATAGCTCTTTGGGCGGAGGCGGCCAGTGCTGACGCTGTTTGCAGCTCTATGCAGCAATTATGAATAAAGCGGTACAATATGAGGGTTAAACACGCCAATGAAGGGGGAAATATTGTGCAAGATAATCAAGTAGGAACGCCTGTCGCGCCCGTAGATCCGGTTGCAGCACCTGCAACACATCCAGACTTTGCACCTGCGGCAGCTGCACCAACTGCAGTGCCAGTGCAGCCGGTTCAGCCTGCGGCTTCGACGGCGCCGAATGCTGCATTTGGAGCTCCAGCTGCAGCGCAGAAGACAGACAACAGCTTTTGGATTAAGGTCATCATTTTCTTTAATCCTATGGTGGCCGTCATTTACTACCTACTGAAGCGCGAAAATGAGCCTGAGCTTGCCCGGCGCGCACTGGGTACCGCCTGGTTTGCGGTCGTGTTCTGGTTTGTCGTGCTAGTTGTGCTGCTGGCACTATACTTCTTGATCTTTGGATTTGCCATGGTAGCGGTTATCGCAGGCATGGGAACCATGGGGAGCGAACTCGGCAACATGTACGGCTTCTAGCTTCATGCACCTGCGCTGCGCACAAGACCAGTAACGGTCGCACAGCTACCGAGAGGTCAAATTCAAATGAGCGGGCGCGCGGGGACGCGCGCCCCTACAAAAAACCACCCACGTCACCCCGGCCTCCGAGCCGGGGTCTCGTTTTTGACCTTGCCCCTAAAGCACCTGTGCTGCGCACAGGAGCAGTGTCCGTTGCTTCGCAACGGGAAGGTTGACCCAACAATGTCATCCCGTCCCGAAAGTCATGGATGCATTCCCCTGCGTCACTGCGGCCCCCGAGCCGCAGTCTAATTGTATGCAGAGTGTTGTTTAGTACGTAACGGTGAATGGCATTGTGACGGATGCAATCGAAATTTTGCTAACAATTAGATTGCGCGTCGGAGC
>WRBW01000060.1 GCA_009784345.1 Coriobacteriia bacterium
ATTTAGGTATAGTGATTTTGGTGAAACCACAAGACTTGTTGATACCTATGAGCACATTGAGATTGCTTACACGGGAGGTATCTGGGATCAGAGTACTGGACTCTACTACCTCAATGCGAGATTCTATAATCCTGTAGATGCCCGCTTCCTGACCATGGATGTCGCGCGTAATGGTGGTGACTTGAGGGCTACCTTGAGCCTCTACGGTTACTGTGAAGGTGACCCAATTAATAAGGTGGACCCAAGTGGGTACAGATCCCAGCGATTCTTCCCCACACTTGGGAGAGATCAGACGACTTACTTGCGGAGAGTCCTTCGCGTAAATGCAGGCTGGGCAATGTCGCAACGAGTGAGGCATATGGAAAGGCCTAGGCCTGGGTCGGGAGGATGGCGTGTGGCACTTTCTCCAAGCTACCAGAGCTGGTTTCAGCGACAAGTAACCCATAGAGCGCCATGGGACTTCAAGATAGCAGCGCCAAGCGCACTTCGAACCTCGCGGGATTTGCGCCGAGGAGGGATGCGGTTCAATGGCCAAGCCATTTCACTGGAAGACTTTGGCAATATCCATTATGGTTTTGTTGGGAGAGCTGCAGGGTTTTCGTTGGGCGTTTTGAGATCGGGGAGTGTGGTGGCTGCCGGTAGTTCAATTGCCAGACCAAGTGGGCTCAGAAATGAATTGGGCGATCAGAGGTTGATACGAAAGGGTTATGATCTTCAAAGGCTAAGGTCGCTATCTCCCATTATAGGCGGCGCAGGTCAAGTAACACGTTTTGAGATAGATCCAACCCGATACTCAGTGAATGCACTTGGCAGAGCTTGGACTCAAAGGCGGAAATGATGACACTCAATACTAATAGAGAGTCCGAGTTCTGGGATTCCGATCGCTTATGCGATCATCAAAAACGTGAGCTTTTTGACAATCGAGATTTAGTTTTGCTAGGCTTGCTTGTGGTTCTGGCTGCTCTTTTGGGCCTCTTGAGTATTGCTGATAGGAGCGTTGGAATCAATCAATCTCGAGGCAAATTGACTGTTTACTGCGTAGGCTATCTTGTGCCACGAAACGATTTACAATTCTTTCAGTCTGCAAGAATTGATAATCAAAGTGACTTTGATTCTGCTCTCAAATCCTTTGAAGGTCTGTCGATTCTTAATCAGAATGGTATCGGCATAAACCTAAGAATTGTCTCAGAATACAACTTTCAAAGAGACGTGAAACCCCTGCAAAACAATAGCACTTTTGAAATTCGTAGTAGTGTTACCGATAATAATGGAAATGTGACCTTATTGATTGAGGCAACTTCAGAACTGCTTCGCGAAGGTCTCGAAGATGCGGCTACTTTTTTGCTGCTGAAGAGGATGCAGCATGGCGATTACTTCATGTTCTCACTCTCGGACGGGAGTGATTTGCCAGAAATGATTGAGCGGAATAGTTGTATCGAAGAGATTGTGCAATTCGCCTCAAGTATGTCTGGCTTTACTTTTGATTCAAAGATTTATTCGATGATTAAGAGTGCAGCATATGAATAAAACTAAGAAAGCGAATAGCACTGGAGTGGACATCTTTTGTGCAATTCGCAACAATCTGTATAGCATTGTGTTCCACCTATGCCTCTCGGTTCTTTGTTATCCGCTAATGTGGACGCTATACTATGCAGGCTTCAGCCACTGGATGCTTTTTGCAGCGATTATTTCGATGGCTTATATTGCGGGGGGATTCATTTTTTTGCAGCCATGTGGCACTGCACCACCTCTTTCTGTGCTGGCACTTCTTTCACTTCTTGTATTGCCAGTTTATTCGCTATTGAGTCTTGAGGCTGGCGAAAGTGCAACGAGCTTTGTATTGCTAAGCGATGCGATACCAATGCCTTATTTAATCAATCCCGCCCTTGTTGTGGCTGCTACTGAAATAGGATGGTGTAATTTTTCGTCACATGTGCTTGTGCTGACCGATGCATTTATTTCTGCTCTCTGCCCCCCCCTCTTTCTACTGATGGGCTACATGCTAAAAAGAGCGACGCGAAAAAAAGGGTGGGACATGCTGGTGTCACGAAATGGTTGAGGCTCTGTCTGCAAAACTGGTGAGCGGATGTCGCAGAGCCGCCGGCTTGAAACAGATGGACGTACTCCTCCGCAAAACCTGAAGAAAGGAGTCATGATACACACTAACTTCACCTCAGAACGTCATGTCCTAGTGTACTGCGCTGAAAAAACGTTAGAGGTTTTCGTTGTCGTTTGTTGAAGTAGACGGATATCAGATGACGAAAGGAATTAAAATGCTAGGTCCCAACAGTAAGTACACCCCTCAGTTTCGAGAAGACACATCAAAACATATAGTGGAGACCAAGGCGTGAATCTAACAGGAATGGGCGCTTTCTTGATAATCTGCTCAATCAAGACTTCAAGGTAGATGCGCCAAATAAGGTCTGGGCAGGGGACATCACTCATATTAAGACTTCACTTGGCTGGGTACAAATGGCAGTCGTACTTGATCTTTGCACCAAAGAAGTGCTGGGCTACAAGATTGCGAGAAACGCTACGGCCGAGCTTGTAAAACAGGCGCTAGCTGACGCCCTCATTAACAGCGGAGAGGGGAGTAGCCAAGAGATTATATTTCACTCAGACAGAGGGACTCAGTACGCATCAAAGTCATTTCAGACAATGTGTGAGGACTTTAATATCACAACATCAATGTCTTCTTCTGGCTGCCCCTATGACAATGCTGTTGTCGAAAGTTTCTTCTCAACAGCAAAACGAGAGGAAATTTTCAGAAGACAGTATTCAGGCATAGATGAAGTAAAGTCCTACATTTTTGACTATGTCGAATTGTTTTACAATAGAAAGCGTATCCAGGAAGGGCTAAACTATCTCAGCCCAAAAGAGTATCGCGAAAAGCTTGAGATGACAAAGGCGGAGCAATAAGCGATGGTGGTATTACATGGACATATCGACAAGAAAACCTCGTCACAAAACTCGACGCAGTGCAAGTATTTTAGTGTGAGGACTGCTGAGACACCCGTAATTGCTATATTTTTGTTTGACGAGCATGGGTTCTTATTCGATATTACAGTCGAAAAGCATTCGGATGTGGCATTTTGGTGAAGTGCTCTAAATCCATTATTTACCCCAGAAGAATTTGCGCTCGCTGCGTTCATGCTCCGCCCTGGATGAGACGCGCAGTTACATCTTTGGTTCCATGGGTAGACTAATCTTCACAGAATCAAATGTGCAGGGCGCAACTGCCTATGGATGGGATATGGCTGGTAACAGGCGCTACGTCCAAGGTTCCGAAGGGATTGAATGGTCTGACTTCAATGATCTTAACCAGCTGACTACAAAGCGCACGCCTTCAGGAATAGTAACGTACTCTTATAATCGTAATGGTAATAAGGTGCGCGAGCAAGGACCTGGATTTGCAAGAAAGTTTTCCTACAATGTCTGTAGTCGCCTGGTAGAAGTAAGGGAGGGCGCAACAACAGGTAGTCTTGCAGCAGACTAAGTTTTTTCTAATAACTGCAGCTCAGAGGGGGCAAGTGCCCAAAATGGGAACTTGATATCATGGGCGTACTCCGCCGCCTTGGACCCAAATCAGTATTCTTACAAAATGGCAAACATAAACGCTACACATACCGCGCACCTGCACCTAGGGCTATCATAGGCTATGTATGAAATCGCAGCTTTTTGCGCAGAGCCTGTGGCTAGCGCGCACACAGCTGTCGAACTGTCAGCCTAGAGATAAGGAATGAAATGGATATCGAACAATTAGTCAATCGTCTTGAGGATTTAGTTGACTCGTCGAAAGCCATGCCATTGTCCAACAACAAAGTGGTCGATCCTGATGCGATCTACGACATCATTGATGAGATTCGCAGCTCATTTCCAGAGGACCTGAAGCAGGCCCGCTGGATTGTCAAGCAGCGCCAGGAGATGACCGAAGAGGCTGAACGCGAAGCCAACCGCATCCTCGAAGAAGCGCAAGATCGCGCCCGCGAGCTGGTCAACGAAACCCAAATTGTCCGCGAGGCTGAAGCGCGCGCCCATGAGATCATGGAAGAAGCCAATCTGACGGCCCGCGAAATCAAGCTGGGTGCAGAAGACTACGCCGACGAAATGCTGGCAAACCTCGAGGTCAACATGAGCAAGCTGCTGACCAGCGTCCAGCGCGGCCGCGACCGCCTGCAGGGCAAGAACATCCAGCGCTAAGGCCAGCACCATCACCACAGTACGACTAAGGAACATACTATGAGCATTGTTATAGATTTGCGCTCCGTCATCGATGAAGGTGTCGGAGCGTCTTTAAAGGTAGAGGGCACCACGGCCGGCCACGCGGAACTGGAAAAGTTTCACCTGGGCAGTATCGAATACTGCTGCACGGCGCCGATTATCTACGAATTCGACTTTCTAAATGCGGGGGAGTGCGTCCAAACCACCTGCAAAGTCCACGCTGACGTCCAAACAGACTGCGTGCGCTGTTTGGAAGCCTTTGACCTAGCCTTCGATTCCGATGTCGAAGAAACCTACTTCTTTACACCAACTGATGATGAGCACGGTGAGCCCTATCCGGTCATCCCTGACGACCTGAAGGTCGATGTCGAACCACTGCTGCTTGAGGCTTTGCTAGTAGAAGCCCCCTTTGCGCCTGTACATGATGAGGACTGTCAGGGCCTGTGCATGCAGTGCGGTGCTGACCTCAATAAGGGCGACTGCGGCTGCGATGATGCACCTGATGCCAGCCATCCGCTTGCTGGACTCAAAGACCTCATCAAATAGGAGTCTGCTCACCGCCCCCAAGACTTGTCCGGGCGCTGTGACCCAGTATTTTTGCTCACGTTCACAGAATTGTGAACTGCCAGAACTGGACGCACTCCGCCGAAATTCGATATTATGGAACTTCGACTTTTTAATCGTAAATCTCTACTAAATTATTCACGACAGAGAGGGCGTCATAGTGACTGAGATTAAGCGCGTTTACGGCTTTGGCAAGAACGCCGACGGCAGTAACAACACCGAGGGCAACATGGATATGAAATTCCAGTTGGGGGGTAAGGGCGCTAACTTGGCAGAGATGGCCAACATGGGTCTGCCCGTGCCACCAGGCTACACTATCACCTGTCAGGCCTGTGTCGAATACTATGACGCGACGCCGCCAGCCTATCCAGCTGGTCTGCAAGAAGAAATCGACCGCTATACCGCGCAGCTCGAAGAAAAAATGGGCAAGAAGCTGGGTGACATTGATGATCCGCTGCTGGTTGCCGTGCGCAGTGGCTCGCCTTTCAGTATGCCGGGCATGATGGATACGGTCTTGAACCTGGGTCTAAATGACGAAAGCGTCAAGGGGCTCATCAAGCAGACGGGCAATGAAGAGTTCGCCTGGGACAGCTATCGTCGCTTTATTCAAATGTTTTCTAAGGTCGTCATGGACGTCGAGGGTGACCTTTTTGAAAATGCCCTGACCTTGAAGCGTCGCGTACGCGGCATCGAGGCTGACAATGAGCTCAATGCGGGCGAGCTGCAAGAACTGGTCGCCGAATTCAAAGATATTTTCGCAAAGCATGTCGATGTTGATGAGCACCCAGAGCTCGTGCGTGACGGCATGGTCTTTTTCCCACAAGATGTCACGATGCAGCTGCGTCTGGCCATCGAAGCCGTCTTTAAAAGCTGGAACAACCGCCGTGCGGTCGACTATCGTCGTATGGAAAAGATTTCTGATGAACTGGGTACGGCCGTTAACGTGCAGGCCATGGTCTTTGGCAACAAGGGCGAGACTTCAGCGACCGGCGTTGGTTTTACGCGCAACCCTGCTGACGGTACGCGCGAATACTACGGTGACTATCTGATCAACGCCCAGGGCGAAGACGTCGTTGCCGGAATCCGCCTGACAGAGCCTATCGCAGAGCTGAAAAAGCATGCGGAGTTTGCCCAGGCTGGCGCGGAGCTCGATGAAATCTTTGCAACACTCGAGGCAGCCTACAGCGACATGTGTGACATCGAGTTCACCATCGAGCAAGGCAAGCTGTGGATGCTGCAAACCCGTGTGGGTAAGCGTACGGCAAAGGCAGCACTGAAGATTGCCGTTGACATGGTTGCAGAAGGTGCAATTAACAAAGAAGAAGCGCTGATGCGCATTAACCCAGCCCAGCTAGATCAGCTGCTGCACCCTCAATTTGACCCTGACAAATCCTACGACGTCTTGGCAAAGGGTTTGAACGCTAGCCCTGGTGCTGCTGTGGGCAAGGCCATCTTTACGGCTGATGATGCTGAATCAGCGGCCGAACTGGGCGAGAAGGTCATCTTGGTCCGTTGGGAAACGACTCCTGATGACCTGCACGGCATGATTGCAGCGCAAGGTATCTTGACTTCACATGGTGGTAAGACTTCACACGCCGCTGTTGTGGCACGCGGCATGGGTAAGCCCTGCGTATGCGGTGTTGATGCGCTGACTATTGACGCAAAGGCAAAGACGGCGACCGTCAAGGGCACAGATGTTGTTATCCGCGAAGGTGACATTATTTCTATCGACGGTACTTCGGGTTCACTAGTCTTGGGTACAGCAGAACTGATCGAGCCCGAGGTAAGCGGTGACTTCGGAACCATCCTCGAATGGACTGATGAGTTCCGCAAGCTGGGTATTCGCGCAAACGCAGATACCCCAGAAGACGCAGCACTTGCTCGTGACTTTGGCGCAAAGGGCATCGGCCTTGCCCGCACAGAGCACATGTTCCTAGGCGAGCGCAAAGCCATTATTGAAGACTTCATCCTGTGCGACGACGGCACAAAGCGTGCCGACGCACTGGAAAAACTTGAAAAAGCACAGGTGGGCGACTTCCTCGGCATTTTTGAGGCCATGGACGGGCTACCCGTTACCGTGCGCCTGCTTGACCCACCAC